>JAHEEO010000014.1:13031-23569 GCA_024640665.1 Rhodospirillales bacterium
TCGGCGAAGGCTGGACTGCTCCTGCCGGCGGTCCGCATGCTGAACGGGTGGCACTCGCCGCGGCGGGTACCCGGGCGAAGGGTGCCACGGTCTATGTCACGCTGGAGCCATGTTGTCATGTTGGCCGCACAGGGCCATGCACGCAGGCATTGATTGCCGCCGAGGTCGAGCGGGTTGTTTACACGTTCGATGATCCCAATCCGACCGTGACGGGCCGCGGCGCAAAAGAACTGCGCGCAGCTGGAATCGAAGTTGAATCGGGCTTGCTTTCGGCAGAAGCCAGTGAGCTGAATCGAGGATTTATCAGCCGCATGTTGCGCCATCGGCCCTGGGTGCGCTGCAAGGTGGCTGCGTCACTGGATGGCAGAACTGCATTATCGAATGGCGTAAGCCAATGGATTACCAGTCCTCAGGCGCGGGCGGACGTGCACGGCTGGCGCGCGCGCTCGAGCGTTATATTGACGGGAATTGGCACCGTGCTTGCCGATGATCCGTCGTTGACAGCGCGCGTCGCCGATAGCGTTGAAGCCGTGCATCAGCCGGTGCGGGTCATTCTCGATTCAGCGCTGCGCACGCCGTCCGACGCTAAATCGCTCACTTTGGCGGGTCAGAGCGGCATCTTCACGTGTCAAGATACGGAGCAGGCAGAACGCACATTCAGCGCAAATACCTGGGTTTGTCGTGTGCCGGCTGATGCCGGCGGTCAGTGCGATCTTGAGGCGGTGATGAGCGAGCTGGGCCAAAGACAATTCAATGATATCTGGGTAGAGGCCGGAAGCCGCCTGAACGGCGCTTTAATGACGGCAGGGCTGGTCGATGAACTCATCATCTACCTAGCGCCGGTTGCCTTGGGTACCGCCGCAAGGGGTATGTTCGAACTCGGTACGTTGGTGCGGATGGACCAACGCTTCGAATTTGAAATAGCCGAAGTTAAACAGATTGGGCCTGACTTGCGGCTGATGTTTCGTCCAAGTAACGTGGCGCGTCCCGCCGCCTAGGAATCTGCTGGTTTGTTTACTGGAATCATCAAAGACGTGGGCAAGGTGACAGCAGTCACCGATGCGGGCGCGGACCGCAGTCTGAAAATCGAAGTAGCCCAGCTCGATCTGTCCGGATTGCCGATTGGCGCCAGCATTGCCGTAAATGGTGTATGCCTGACGGCAGTCGAGTTGGCGGCGAAATACTTCGTGGCCGACGTTTCAAGCGAGACTTTGGCTGTGACTACTCTCGGTGCCTTACAGCCCGGTGCGCCGGTCAACATCGAGCCTGCTTTGCGGGTGGGTGACAGTATCGATGGGCATTGGGTGACCGGGCATGTCGATGGTGTCGGCCAGATAACAGCCATGGGCGAGGCGGGACGCTCGAAGACCTTCGCAATCAAAGTGCCTCAAGCGCTCAGCCGGTACGTTGCCAAGAAGGGCTCAATTGCTGTCGACGGCGTCAGTTTGACGGTCAATACGGTCGCAAGGCGGGAATTCGAGGTAACAATTATTCCGCACACGCAGCTCGAAACGACATTTGGCCATTATCAAGTCGGCAGTGCTGTTAATATTGAGGTCGATATCGTGGCGCGCTATATGGAGCGCCTGACTGAAGGAAGACAGTAACCTGCCATGGCTCATTCAACAGCTAGCGACCCGTCGTGGTCGGGTCTCGACTCCATCGAAGAGATCATAGACGCGCTTCGTAACGGCGAGAAGGTCATTATTCTCGACGACGAGGATCGCGAGAACGAAGGCGACATCGTGATGGCTGCGGCGAAAGTGCGGCCGGAAGATATCAATTTCATGGCCCGCTATGCGCGTGGCCTGATTTGTTTGACGCTCAATCGAGCGCGCTGCGATCAACTGCGTCTGCCATTGATGGTCAGCGACACAGATCGCCGCCGGGCAACAAATTTTACCGTTTCGATTGAAGCTGTCGACGGCATAACGACAGGTATTTCGGCGCATGATCGAGCCCGCACGATACGCGCTGCAACGGCGCCTGATGCGCGGCCCGACGACTTGAGTCAACCTGGGCATATTTTTCCGGTCATGGCACAGCCTGGCGGCGTCTTGACGCGCGCTGGGCACACAGAGGCTGGCTGCGATCTGGCGCGCCTAGCCGGATTCGAGCCGGCCGCCGTCATCGTCGAGATTATGAATGACGACGGCACCATGGCGCGACGCGACGATCTTGTGAAATTCGCCCGCGAACATGGGCTCCGCATTGGATCGATCGCCGATTTGATCGAATACCGCCTGGCAAAGGAAGAATCTGTCGAAGCGATATCCGAACAAATGGTTCAAACGGCTTTCGGTGAATTCAAGATGATTTGTTTTGAAGATCATGTTAATCGAGCCGTACATATTGCATTGGTGCGTGGCCAGATTGATTCAGCGACGCCAACGCTTGTCCGCGTGCACCGCCAGGATAGTCTAAGAGATGTATTTGCAATTGAGCACGCCCGGCTAGGCTGGCCGCTGCGCGCAGCAATGGCGCACATTTCGCAGCAGGAATCCGGTGTCATTGTTGTATTGCGTCAAGACGAGTCGGCGCGTGAGTTTATGGCCTCAGTGCGCAATTTGAACGTGAGCGAAACGCCTAAGATTCACACTGGTGAGCAGGCGATGGACTTACGTACGTTTGGAACTGGGGCGCAAATACTACGCGCCTTGGGCGTGCAAAAGATGCGCGTGCTGAGTACGCCTCGGCACATGAACGCGCTATCGGGTTTTGGGCTCGAAGTCGTCGAGTATCTGCCTTTTGGGCAAGTGGAGCAGTAACTTGACGGATTCGGTAAAAACGATCGAAGGTGACCTCAATGCACGTGGATTGCGATTCGGTATCGTTGCTGCGCAGTTCAATGAATTGATTGTCGACAGACTTGTAGATGCGGCTATTGCGGCGCTGCGCAAACACGGGGCCGAGCCAAGTGATATCACTGTCGCCCGTGTGCCGGGCGCATTCGAAATTCCACTGGTCGTGAGCAAGATGGCTGCAACGCGGCGCTTCGACGCAATTGTCGCGCTCGGCTGTGTCATTCGCGGCGCGACACCGCATTTCGACTATGTGGCGGGCGAGGCTGCTGGCGGATTGACTGCAGCGAGCCTCAAATACGAACTGCCGATTGGGTTCGGTGTGCTCACCGTCGACACGATCGAACAGGCTCTCGAGCGAGCAGGAACCAAGGCCGGAAACAAGGGTGCAGATGCAGCACTTGCTGCGCTGGAAACTGCGACACTGCTGCGCCGTATAGAGCAGTAATTTGTGGCGAAGCAAAAATACGGCTCGAATGCCGGTCGTCATGCGAGTCGCGATTGTCTGGTAAGAGCACTATATCAGTGGCAAATCGCTGAAAGCTCGGAAGCGGAGTTATTGGCCCAGTTTGAATCAGACGGTTCGCTGGCAAGAGCCGATGCAAGCTATTTTGCATTAGTGCTGCATCATTGCGTTGCCTCCGCCGAAGAGCTCGATCAAGTAATCCAGCGCTTTGCAGATCGCTCGATGCAGCAGTTGGACGCTGTGGGGCGCTCGATATTGCTGATCGCGATGGTCGAGTTCGTGCATTGTGTAGATGTGCCCGCGAAGGTGGCTATAAATGAGGCGGTAGATTTAGCGAAACGCTATGGCGCAACTGACAGTTACAAATTCATCAACGCTGTTTTGGACAAAGCCGCACAGGAGCTGCGCAGCGGTGCCTGATCGTGGCGCCTGAAGTTCCCCGCGGCCACTCGCCGAGTGCACCGGGCGAATTCGAAATTATTCGCGATTTTTTCCAGCGACAATCTGCAGATGCTGATGTGTTGCTCGGCATTGGCGACGACGCAGCGCTGCTGCAAGTATCGGGCTCGATAGCGGTCGCAACAGATACACTCGTCGCGGGCGTTCACTTCTTAACCGGAATGTCACCCGCTCGTTTGGCTCAGCGGGCACTGGCAGTCAACCTCAGCGACATGGCGGCGATGGGTGCGCAACCACGCTGGTTTACGTTAGCCCTCACGCTGCCGAATGCGGATGTCGATTGGCTGAGCGCATTTTCAATGAGCTTGCACGCGAGCGCCGGCGAATATCAGATGACTTTGGTAGGCGGTGACCTTACGCGCGGTCCGCTTACCATTACGCTGCAGTTGATCGGCACTGTACCTGCCGAGTTGGCACTGCGTCGGGACGGCGCTCGCAGTGGCGATCTCGTGTTTGTAACCGGCACCGTCGGCGATGCTGCTGGCGGCCTGCGATTACTGCAGCAGCAAGTTGAATGCGATGATCGCGCGTCAGCGAATGAGCTTGTTGATCGTTTTGAGTGCCCGACACCGCGTGTATCGGCGGGAATCGCACTGCGAGGCATCGCCAGTGCGGCGATCGATATTTCCGACGGGCTGTCCGCTGATCTGGCTCGATTGTGCGCCGCGAGCGGCTGCGGCGCGCGCGTGGATATGGCCAAATTACCAATCTCGGATGCACTGCAAGCGTGTTTCGGCAAGGATGCTTCAATAGAAATGGCCATGACTGGCGGTGATGACTACGAGCTATTGTTTACGGCAGCCCCGGCCGAGCGCGAGCGTGTGATCACCGCGCTGTCGTTGCTTGACGTTACGGCTGAGTGCATTGGTGAATGTATCGCAGGCAACGCCGTGAATATTCACAACAACGGCCGATATATTTCGGACGCAAAGCCTGGATATACGCATTTTTAGGGATGAGTAAGCGCTTACCCTTTCGTGTTCTTCGCAACCCGGTGCACTTGCTCGCAACCGGATTCGGATCTGGACTCGCGCCTTGGGCGCCTGGCACGTTTGGCAGCGCATTTGCATTACTGCCTTGCTGGTGGGTTATGGCCTGGGCCTGGCCTTACCAGTTGGCCGTTGCGCTTGCGGTTTTCTGCATCGGCGTCTGGGTCTGCGGTGAAAGCGCGAAGCGTCTCGGAGTGCACGATCATCCTGGCATCGTCTTAGACGAAATCGCCGCAATGCTGGCGCTGATGCCAGTGGTTGCCGGATCCTGGATCTGGCTCCTTGTCGCTTTCGGCCTGTTTCGATTTTTCGATATCGTCAAGCCATGGCCGATACGGGATATGGATCACAGACTCAAAGGAGGGCTGGGAATTATGCTTGATGACCAGATGGCTGCTGTGTACGCGGCAATCTGTCTAAGCGTTTTTCAGCACGGATTTGCTACGACTTGAGCACGGAAGAGGCAACTGCCCCCACATTGAAGCCGGTCGGGTTTCTTGGGGATGTCCCAGAACGTATTGGTAAATACCCAATCATCAATGAGGTGGGTCAGGGCAGTAGTGGCCGTGTGTTTTTGTCACATGATCCTTATTACGGTCGTGACGTAGCGATCAAGCTCTACAACGTTGCGCTCGATGACGATGACGAGCAGAAGGCGCGCACGGCGCGCAAGATGTTCTTCACTGAAGCCCAGATGATGGGGCGCCTGCAGCACCAGAACATCTTGCCCGTTTACGATGCTGGGGAAGAAAACGGCAGTTACTATGTCGTGACGGAGCATATTCAAGGTGCTCGAACGCTCGCGTCATATTGCAAACCCGACAACTTGCTGCGCATCGACGATGTCGTCGAAATAATTTACAAGTGCGCCAAGGCGCTTCACTACGCCCATGGTCGCGGAGTGATTCATCGTGATATCAAGCCCAGCAATATCATGCTGACGCTCGACAATGACGTACGAATTATCGACTTTGGCATCGCGCTCGTGACAGATTCCGACGTCTCCCGAATTGAAGGCATAGCCGGCTCGCCGAGCTATATGTCGCCTGAGCAGGTGCAGTCTGCGGAAATCAGTGCGGCTTCCGACCTGTATTCGCTCGGCGTCGTGATGTACGAGTTGCTGACCGGATTTCGACCGTTTCGTGCAAACAATCTCAGCAAGTTGCTGCATCAGATCGTCTATGCAACGCCACCGCCGATTCATACGCTGCGCGCCGAGATACCCGAAGATGTCGAGGAAATCGTCGCAACGTCGCTGCAGAAGGAACCCGAGGACCGTTTTAAGAACGGACTCGAGCTCGCCGGTGCGCTGACTCAAGTGTTTCACGAGATTCGGAGCAAGAAGAAACACATCGATCAGAAAGAGTATTTTGACTCGCTCCGCAAGCTGCGATTTTTTCATGACTTCTCCCACGACGAAATCTGGGAGATTTTGCGCGCCAGCGAATGGCGTGACTATGCTGAGGGTGACGAAATCATTCGTGAAGGCGAAATGGACGATCGCTTTTATGTCATCGTAAGTGGCCGCGTGGGGGTTCAGTCTGGTCGCCGTTCCGTTGGCGAGATGGGTGGCGGCGATTGCTTCGGCGAGACGAGTTATGTGCGCGGCGCAAGGCGCACAGCAACGATCAGTGCGATAAGTCCGGTCACGCTCGTGCGCGTGAGTTCCACTTTGCTGGAGCAGGCATCGTCGAAGTGCCAGTTGCGTTTCAATAAAGTATTCTTGAGATCTTTGATTGAGCGCTTGCAAGGTGTCGGTTCGGCACCAACGACATAAGCGCGTGCACTAATCGTCGGCGCCTGCCGCGTCGAAGTCTACTGGTTGTCCCGTTTCGCTGTTTGTCAGCAGGATTTGTATTCGCTGCTCGGCTTCCTGCAGCGCAGACTGGCACTGGCGCGTTAGTTTCACGCCTTTCTCAAACTCGGCGAGTGCCTTATCCAGCGGCAAGTCGCCGCTCTCGAGTTTTTCCACGAGCGCCTCTAAAGTCTTTAATGATTTGTCGAGCTGTGCGAGGCCCTTGGTCTTGTCGGTCATTTTGGAGAGGTCTTTGGTGCTGTCTTTGCCATGCGCTCGGGCGGACGTTACACAGCCGGAGGCTGCCGGTCAATTGAGACATTCCGAGCTTCAGAGTAAGTTGACACACTTAGTATTCCGATCCAAGATTGGAACAAGTCTAAGTTATTCACGGAGTAAAACGTAATGGATCTCAAAGGTAGTCAAACCGAGCAAAATCTAAAAGACGCATTCGCAGGCGAGTCGCAGGCCAATCGTCGCTATCTCTACTTCGCTGCCAAGGCGGACGTAGAGGGCTATAACGATGTAGCCGCAGTGTTTCGTTCAACTGCCGAAGGTGAAACTGGCCACGCGCATGGTCACCTCGAATATCTGGAAGCAGTCGGAGACCCGGCCACGGGGCTGCCCATCGGCGCAACGGCGCCTAATCTCGCATCTGCAATTGCCGGTGAGACGCACGAATACACCGACATGTATCCCGGCATGGCGAAGGCAGCACGCAACGAGGGATTCGAAGAAATCGCCGATTGGTTCGAGACGCTGGCGAAGGCCGAGCGCTCGCACGCAAATCGATTTCAGAAGGCGTTGGACAGCCTCGACGCATAAATAATGAACGCCGCTGACGGCCTGAGACGGCTGTCAGCGGCGTTTGTTTTCCGCTAGCAGGATCAATCCATGTCAGACACCGGTACAACACCGCCACGCGAAGGCAGCTTAGAGGCACCCACTCGACATCCTATCGAGTGGCGTTCTCCTGACTACTCCAACCAGCAGGCGCTCGACGCCGAACTCACACGAGTGTTTGATATTTGCCATGGCTGCCGGCGCTGTTTCAATTTATGCCAGTCTTTTCCGACGCTTTTCGATCTTATTGATGAGTCCGAAAGCGGTGAGCTCGATACCGTGCCCAAATCCTCTTTCGCGGAAGTGGTCGATCACTGCTACCTGTGTGACATGTGCTACATGAGCAAATGTCCTTATGTGCCGCCACATGAATGGAACGTGGATTTTCCGCACTTGATGCTGAGGGCAAAGGCCAAGAAGTTCACAGACGGTAAAACCAGTCGACGCGACAAGCTATTGAGCGCAACAGATAAGGTCGGATCGCTGGCGGGTATTCCAGTTGTCGCAGAGGTCGTAAATGCAGTGAATGCCTCGAAAGTAGGCCGAAAACTGCTCCAATCGACATTGGGCGTCCACGTTGATGCGCCAATTCCAAAATATCATTCAAACTCGGCGCGTAAACGCTTGAGAACGCTTGTCGGCAGGCGCACACGCGCGCAGGCGCAAAACAGTGCCAACAAAGTACTGATCTTCACGACGTGCTATGGCAACCGTAATCTGCCAACGATGGTTGAAGACCTCGTTGCGGTTCTGGAGCACAATGGTGTGACGACGGCTTTGCCCGCTAAAGAACGCTGCTGCGGCATGCCGAAACTGGAACTCGGTGATCTGGAAGCCGTAGAAAAGCTGAAGACGGACAATATCGATGAGCTCTACGCTTGGGCTCAGGATGGTTGGTTAATCACCGCTGCGGTGCCTTCCTGCGTATTGATGTTCAAGCAGGAGTTGCCGTTGCTGTTTCCCGAGGACGACAAGGTGCAGGCGGTTGCGGCGGCATTCCGCGATCCCTTCGAGTATTTGATGATGCGGCATCGCAACGGCGAAATGGCCGTCGATTTCAAGAACTCGCTGGGATCAATAAGCTATCAAGTCCCGTGCCATTTACGGGTGCAGAACATTGGCTTGAAGACTAGGGACGTGCTGGAACTGGTGCCTGATACCAAAGTGACGGCAATCGAGCGTTGTTCAGGCCACGACGGCACATACGCGGTTAAGGCGGAGTTTCACAAGGCTTCCCGAAAAATAGCTGCACCCGTCGCACGTCAGGTGAATTCGGCTGCTGCCGACCACTTTACGAGTGACTGCCCGATGGCCGGTGAGCAGATAAGTGCTGTTGCCGATGATGCCGACAATCAACATCCGCTGAGTCTGCTGCGGCAGGCATACGGCATTTAACCCGGACTCCTCAGTTATGCAAGCTTTAACCGCTGAAAATCTCTATTCGCTCGAGCAATATCATGGCCTGCGCCAGGATTTTCGTGCAAAAGTCTTAGCGCACAAGCGCCATCGGCAGATTGCAATCGGCCCGAATGCAACGCTGTATTTCGAAGACCGTTTGACGATTCAGTACCAGGTCCAGGAAATGCTGCGCATCGAGCGGATATTCGAAACTGAAGGGATTGAAGAAGAGCTGAGTACCTACAACCCACTCATACCCGATGGCTCGAATCTAAAGGCTACCTTTATGCTCGAGTTTCCCGATGTGGATGAACGCAAAGTTGCTCTGCAGGCACTGCGTGGCGTTGAAGACCGGACCTACATGCGGGTCGGTGATCTTGCGCGTGTGAACGCGATCGCTGATGAGGACTTGGAACGTACCGACGACGATAAAACCTCTGCTGTGCACTTTATGCGCTTCGAATTCTCTGCGGAAATGGTGGCCGCCTTGCGCGCAGGCGCCCAGCTGTTCGCCGGCATCGATCATCCGGAATTGCAGCGCGAAGTGGCGTTGTCTGCCGAAAGCCGCGAGTCGTTATTGGCCGACTTCGACTGATTCTCCGAATTCGCGTTAACGACGAGCTTCGTACGCGCTACAATCTCGCCCGCCTCAGCCTGTCCTTCGGCTGATCATCCAAAATCGGGTATTACAACGGAATGAGTAAGAGCTATCGCGCGGCCGACATCGAGGTGCTTAGCGGACTGGACCCTGTTCGGCGTCGTCCAGGCATGTATACGGATACGACCCGCCCAAATCATCTGGCCCATGAGGTTATCGATAACAGCGTTGACGAGGCAGTCGCCGGTCATGCCAAAAAAATCCACGTAAAGCTGTTTAAAGATGGTTCGCTCGAAGTATCTGATGACGGACGCGGGATGCCGGTTGATATGCACCCTAAAGAGAAAATGCCCGGTGTCGAGTTGATCATGACAAAGCTGCACGCGGGAGGAAAGTTTTCGAACAAGAACTACCAATTCTCCGGCGGTTTGCATGGTGTTGGGGTCTCCGTAGTCAATGCGCTTTCCAAGCAGCTGGATGTGTCAATAAGACGCGACAGCAAGGAATACAGCATGAGTTTCGCAGGGGGTAAGCGCACAAAGAAGCTTGCCGTCGTTGGTAAGGTCGGCAAGGCGAACACCGGCACGACGATCCGGTTCTGGCCCGATCCGAAGTATTTCGACACGGTGGCCTATTCGATTTCCCGGTTGCGCCACCTGCTGCGCGCAAAAGCGGTGTTGTGTCCGGGCCTCGAGGTGCGTCTGGACGTCGAGAAGCCTCAGGAATCGCAGCAGTGGTTGTACACCGGCGGTCTCGAGGAGTATCTCGTCGAGGCGCTAGGCGACGGTGAATGGTTGCCGGAGAAACCATTTAGCGGCTCGCTAACGGCGCAACGCGAGGCACTGGAATGGGCGCTGGTCTGGGCTGAGGAAGGCAGCAACGCTGTCGTTGAAAGCTATGTCAATCTAATCCCCACGGTGCAGGGCGGCACGCATGTAAATGGGTTGCGCACCGGGTTGACCGAGGCGTTGCGCGAGTTTTGTGAATTCCGCAATTTGTTGCCGCGGGGCATCAAATTGGCGCCTGAAGACGTTTGGGAGGGTGTGGGTTTCGTTTTGTCTTTGAAGATGGAAGACCCGCAATTCGCCGGCCAGACCAAAGAACGGCTCGCTTCGAGGGAATGCGCAAGTTTTGTGGCGGGGGTGGTCAAAGACAGTTTCGCGCATTGGCTCAATCAACACCCTGAAAC
>JAHEEO010000015.1 GCA_024640665.1 Rhodospirillales bacterium
GCCCGGGTCGAGTTCAGCTGCATACGTCCAGAGTATTTCGCCTGTCTCGACGCTTAATGCGAAAACATCGTCGGCACCGGTCGCAATGTAAATGACACCCTCGTAAACGATCGGTTGCGCCTCGCCGGAATACTTTGGCTCAAGACCGGAGCCATTTAGATGCGTTCGCCAAACGCCTCCGAGGCGTGCAACGTTGCTCTTGTCGATGTCGTCGAGTGCTGAATAACGCTGATTGAACAGATTGCCGCCATTCGTTACCCAGTTGCGCTCAGGGATCGATGTCAATTGGCGCGCTGAGAACTTGGGCGCGCGTTCAATGCTGGCAGAGCGGTTCTGGGCAACAGCGATCTGCAGGCCGACAACCAAAACGTATCCCAACAGCATCGCAACAGCCGCGAATCTTCCGAACTGACGAACACTAAACATATTGGATTAACCTCGAATTAGCGGGCTTATTGTGCAAGTGCACACGTTAGTGGCTGCAGCAGGTAAACACCGCAAAACGCGTTGCCCGCATGGCGTGCTCATTGCTGAAAAGACCTGCGAGCTTGTCATGTAAATCGTGAATTCCAATTATCTGTGAAGCGCCTGCGGCCATGCAACGACACCGGTGGCCATTGAGCCCTGGTGTAGTATGTTCGCCAAATAACCATTACCGGGGGATGACGATGTTTCAATCGCTTCGATTTTTCGATCAACGCGCTGTCTTAGCGCTTTTGGCTGTGGCCGCTCAAGCGCTGACCGTTGCGCAGGCTCAAGCGCCGCAGCCGGGACCTCCCGGCGAAGTGGTTGGTGTTGGGAATTTTGCTCACATTGTTAACGACATGGATGTCTCGCTGGCGTTTTATCGCGATGTGCTCGGTCTCAAGGTTGGTGTCTCCACGGAGTTCTCGGCCAATCCCGCGATTCAGGCGATGACCAATACGCCGGGCGCGCAATCCCGCATAGCGACACTCAACGTGCCGGGCCTGGAGATGGGAATAGAGCTGATCGAATACAAAGATATCGAACGCCACAAGCAAACGCCGCGCTTTGTTGATCCCGGTGCTGCCAATATCGCGCTGCGTCTGCGCGATCTCAATGCGGTATTTCCGGCTATCGAGAAATTCCCCGGCGTAAAAGTCATTACAGCTGGCGGCAAGCCTGTGACGATCGAAACCCCCAATGGCACATTACACATCGTGTTTATTCAAGATCCCGACGGGTTTGTCGTTGAGTTGATCGATGGGGCCGCACCGCCGGCGGGTGCGCCAGCAGGGAATGTCGTTGCCGGCGCCGCCTTCGAGCCAACGGTTGCGAACAGCGAAGAGACCATTCGGTTTTACAACGATTTGCTTGGATTCAATTTCAAGCTTGGCGAAGCATTCAACTCCAATCAGGAAATGGCCGCAACAGCCGGCGCACCTGGAGCCAGCTTCCGGCAGAGCCAGTCCCTGATACCAGGTACATCTGTGACGATGACCCTGATCGAATTCAAAGATATAGAACGCAAAATGCTGTCGGGCCGTGGTCAAGATCCGGGTACGACGGTGCTGCAGCTCGAAGTACGCGATGTGACGGCTCTGACGGCCAAGCTAGCCGCTGCGGGTGTGCCGATTATTTCTATCGGAGGCAAGCCTGTTCAAGTGGGTCCGGGCCTCAAGATCGCGATTGTGCGAGATCCCAACAACATGCAGATCGAGCTTGTCGAACGGGCGCCGCAGTGAGATCGGGCTGTGAGCTATAGCTGACTGTCTCGCCTCGAGCATTCGTCGAAATAGGTACAAGTCACAGGCGGGCGAAGGTCCGCGATAGCAAAGTTCTGTGCGAAAATTAGCGGGTCATGGCACCCAGAGCGTCCAAGCTAATTAAACGTTGTGTTCGCGCATCGCTGCGCGCGGCGATGTACATCGCTGTCGCGACCAAGCTGCTCGTGCCTATCGGCTATATGCCAGCGGCCATTGCCGGCGGCAGTCCGTTCATGCTGTGCGTGTCGTACCTGGGCGGGCCAAGCTCGCAAGTAGCCGCTGCGGAAGTACCTTCCCCGGAACATGCAGCCGCGGAACAAGAGTCGGCCAAATGGGCATCGATGGGTTCCGGCGCAATGGGTCACCATAGTGGCCATGCTGCGGGCGGCCACCATGCCAACGTGTCCGGCGACGTCAAGTCAGACGCCAATGACATCGAAGGCGGAGATCACGAAAGCGGTCAGCACCATGAATGGGAGCGTTGCTCTTTCGGCGCGCTTGCGACATCAACGCCGATCACCAGCGGCTTCCATCACGAGTGGATGCCACAAGTCTCCACTCGCGCCGACTCGGCCGAACGCATTACGCTCGGTCGTTCAAGTTTCGTTGCCTTTCGTTCTCGCGCGCCACCGCTCTCTCACTCCTAGATTTCTTCGCCAGCAATGGCCGCATACCGATGCCGCGGGCAATCGGTGCAGATGCTACCTATTTGGAGTGAGTGATGAGACTCAGAACTGTTGGTCGATCCGGTTGCGGAGCGACACGTATTAATACCCACTTGTTGATTGGCCTGATTCCTGTCTTGATTGTTGCGCCGGCAGCAAGTGGGCAACAAAACGACGACCCGCACATCGAGCGAATGACGGTCGTCGGGGAGCGCGTATACCCTGTGGTGGACACCATCGCGCCTAGCACAGAGGCTGCCGTAGATACGGCTGAACTGTTACGTCAACTACCGGGCGCCAATTTGAATGCCAACGGTGCTCTAACGGGCATTGCCCAATACCGCGGTCTTTATGGAGACCGCGTGGCCGTAAATATCGATGGGCTCCGCACGGCCACCGGCGGGCCTAATGCAATGGACGCACCGTTGTCGTATGCGTCACCTTTGCTGCTTGATCACTTGAGCGTAGAGCGCGGCATCGCAAGCGTATCGAGCGCCCCAGAATCATTTGGCGGTCACGTCCAGGTCGAACATGATCGCGGTCAAAACAGCGCTGGGAAAGCTTTTGCGTTGGCAGGCAAAGCCCAAGCGCGTGTCGCAAGTAACGGTGGTTTGAATAGTACGGCGATGCAACTCGTTGGTGCCAACAATACGCACAAGCTTGCACTGTTGAGCCAGCGTGACCGTTCTGACGACCTGGACTTCCCAGGCGGCAAGCTGACGCCGACAAGACTTCAACGAGACCGATACGATTTGAGCTATGCCTACCAGGGCGACGATCTGCGGGCGCTCGTCTATACCGGCCGACTCGACACGCAAGATACCGGCACGCCGTCGCTGCCCATGGACATTCGTTCGATCTTTACTGATATGTATGGTGTAAGGGTCTCGACAGACCTGAGCGACAAGTCGACGCTCGAATTCGCGTTCAATAACTCCGATATCGATCACGTCATGGACAATTTCGGTCTTCGAACTCCGCCAGCGAGTCCTATGAGCTATCGGTCTACGCATGCCGTCAGCGATGCGAATCAGTGGCGAGTCGGTAGCCGCACCAAGTTGATGCGCGGCGCTTTGGAAATCGGCGTTGATGGTGAAACAAGCGATCACACAGCAACAATTACCAACCCAAGTGTTGCGCCGTTTGGCATCGAGAACTTCAATGCTGCCGAGCGCGACATCGTTGGCTTGTACGGCCAGTGGAACCGGGAGCAAGGCAAATTGGATTTGGAGTTGGGCTTGCGGGTCAATCATGTAACGCTCGATTCGGGGCTCGTGTCGGCCAGCATTCCGGCAATGAATCCCATGATGCAGATGATGGGAATGAATGCTGCGATGCTCGCCAGTGCATTCAATTCCAGTGATCTGAGCAGGACGCACGATAACGTCGATGCCGTATTTAAGATCGGCCGCGTTTTGGGTGGCACCCGCAATGTCTACTTCGAGGTTGCCAGAAAGAGCCGCGCGCCTTCCTATCAGGAAATGTATTTGTGGTTGCCGCTTGAAGCCACAGGCGGTCTAGCCGACGGACGCAGCTAC
Source organism: Rhodospirillales bacterium (assembly GCA_024640665.1). Classification (GTDB taxonomy): domain Bacteria; phylum Pseudomonadota; class Gammaproteobacteria; order Steroidobacterales; family Rariloculaceae; genus JAHEEO01. Next base: position 3,931 of record JAHEEO010000015.1, read on the forward strand.
ATTGGTAATCCTGCATTGAAGTCAGAGACGGCGCGGGAGATCAATTTCGGGTCCAACTGGCAGACGAAAAAGTCTTGGTTTGCACCGCAGATCTTCTATAAGGATATCGCCGATTACATTCAGGGTGTGCCGGCAACGAACCCGACGGCCAATATGGTGGCCAATATGATGACCGGCCAGCCGGCCCTCGAGTTTGCGAATACGGATGCCGAGATTTACGGCATCGATATCGCTTGGGGGTTCTACCTGACCGAAGCGCTGGTGCTCGATGGCGTGCTCACGAGCGTGAGCGGCCGCCGCACTGACGTGAAAGATAATCTATATCGACTGGCGCCACTGAACGGACGAATCGGCCTAACTTACGAAGCGAATAAGTGGCTTGCGCGAGTCGAGGCAGTCGGCTATGCGGCGCAGAACAAGGTCGCCAGTTTCAACGATGAAGCGCCCACGTCAGGCTATGGGCTCCTCAATGCAACGCTGCAATGGCAGATGCGTCCGAGCTGGGCGCTAGCTGCGACGATGGCAAACGTACTCGATAAGCGGTATCAGGATCATCTTGACGGCATCAACCGTGTCACCGGCGCCGACGTCGGGGTGGGCCAGCGTTTATTTGGGACCGGCCGCAGCTTACAAGTCGGGCTAAGGGTTAGCTGGTAGGACAATCCTCTACCAGTTCGCGCTGCCAGGCGCGCCTTTAACCGGGCCGGCGATTTCGGAGGTCAACCAACCGCCGTAATATCCGCCCGGTTGCGGACGTACGCGCTCGCCTGCCACGAAGCAGTCAAGCTTTGAGGGATAAAACGAAACGTATGTTGCGAGTTCCTCAAATGGCGCCTTCGGGCGAGGATAAAACCAGCCAGCTCGATGCACGATTGTGTCTAGCCCCCGAATGCCAAAGTACAGTGCCACGCCTTTCCATTCGCAATAAGTCGACCCTTCTTCTTGAATCAGAAGGTCGGTCTGAACGTCGTCGGCATGTAGATAAAACGTCGGTGGGCTGGCAGTCTCGAGCACTCTCACGGAACGCGAGGATTCGGCAATGACAAGATCGTCCAACTTCACGACAACGAGCCGAGAATCTTGTTCAATGATCGGTGTCCTAGGGTAGTCCCATACCGACTCTTGCCCGTCAACGGGAAATTCCGCGAATGGTGGGCGCAGTGTTCCAGTGTACTTCCATGCCATGGTGACTTACCTTCGAGTATCGGGTGCTTACTCTCGAGAGTTCGTCAACTAACGCTGATCGGATTCAATCACCGGTGCGCTTTGTTTGTGGGTTGCAACTAGCCGAGCTCAGCCAATAAAACTATTCTTTCTCTATCTGAGACGACAACGCCGCCGGGTTGTTCGACTGTGACGGCAAACAAAACGGCATCGCCTATCGGCAGCTTGGCCTGTATTGGGACGATGAACTCACCAGTATTCGCTGGTATGTCAAACACGCCGCCGTCGACCGGATAACGTTCATCGCGTTCTGCGTCGAAAATCCACAACTGGTATTGAAAGACTGTCGGCTCGTTTGCTGCCAGCATGGAAAAACGCATAAACCCTTGTTGGCGCTGCGCATCCCAGACTACATCTCCAGACGCGCTCGGCGCTGCTGGATCGGCTGTGGCCGTCCAGTCCAAGCGCGTTGCGCCACCAGCGATTAATGCCGCGCGCAGCGAATCGATGTCAGCGTCAATTTGGGGCGCCGTGTTTGGCCACCAAGTAATCAAGACCAGCACCATGGCAGCGGCTGTTGCCAACCAGGGCAAATACGGTGTAACCCGCGAGCGCGTCGATCGTTTGCGGCGTCGGGCTGCAAGCTCGTCGGGCTGCAAATCGAACAGTTCCGCGGCGCTGCGCGATATTCGATCGTGTAGATGCGCCGGCATAGGCTCCAGTTCCACATACGCAGCGTGGATGGCGGCGCCTGTGCGGTCATAAGCGTCCGGGTCTATCTCGGGGTGTGCTGTGAGAAGCTTGGAAAGCTCTGAGTTTTCAGCTTCACTCAGCGCTTCCACTGTGCGAACGACCAGCAGTTCGTCAAGGCGATCTAGCGCATTACTCATGCTCTTGCCTCGACTTGCGTTCTGTTGAATCGCGCTCCATTTGTTCTCGGACCTTTGCCAGGCCGCGCCGTAATTGAGTTTTGACCGTACCGAGCGGCTTGCCCGTTGCTGTGGCAATTTCTGAGTGGGTCATACCTTCAACGACGCCCATCATGATCAGTTCGCGTTGACCGTCGCCAAGTTGTTCCAGCGCACGCGTAGCAACCTGTATATCGGCAGCGATTTGCCCTTCGTCAGGGTGCTCTTGTGTTGCGGTCGTTTCATCAAATTCCTCGACGTCCGGTTGGCGACTTATCGATCGCACTCGATCAATGAGCCGGCGGCGCGCGATCATGGCAACGAATGCCGTCTCGGATCCAAGTTCGGGGTTAAACCGGCCTGCTGATTTCCAGATTTCTATAAAGATTTCCTGGGTTGCGTCTTCCGCGTCGGCCGTGTTGCCGAGCCTCGAGCGAGCCAGTGACCACACGAGTCCGCCGTACTTGTCCATACACTGTGCGACAGCCGCGGAGTCGCCTGCGGCGATGCGCGTAAGCAGGTATTCGCTGGAAGTCACCTTTTGGTTTCCTCGCAGCAATAAAATGGCGCTGGGGTCGGCATGCAGACGGATTATACCTGCAAGCACTGGCAGAATATGTCTAATTGCAATGGCTGCACTCGCTGCGGATGCGCCAAGACATGGCTGAAATCGAGATCAAAATCGGCTTTCGCCAGAATTCAAAACTCGATATTAGAAAGTTGGCTATTCTCGGTTGAAGGCGGTAATTGGGCGGTTGCCGATGGTCGTGTGCGCCTCATTCGGGCTTTGAAAGCGCCATTCGCGTGCCTGCCGGGTCACTTCGGCGATTGCTGCTACGGGAGTGCGTCCATGCAGCACGGCCGGAGCGGGAATACGCAGTGTCGCTCCCGCATGAAGCAGGTTCATGTTGCCATTGAAGCTCTCTGGATTCGCTTCGAACAAGGCCAGCATCATTTGGAATGGCGTGATGCCGTCAACCGCGACAAGCTGCGAAATTTCGGAGAGCGTTTCGCCGGTTCTAACGGGTCCGTAGCTTTCTGGTTGCGGTGACTGAGCCAGTCGTGTCGCCGGGCGCGCCCTTTCCTTCCAGTCGAGCATCTGCTGCATGACTAATGCCGTGGCTCTTTCAGGGGGCAGGTCAAGCATCTTGCTCGTATCCGGAATCTGCAGAATAGCTCCCGCGCGCAGCAAATTGATATTGCCGCCAAAGCTCTCGGCGTTGGCCGCATACAGTCCCATCATCACCTGGTTCGTCGTCACACCTGTTTTGAGATAGCGTTGTGCGATGCCGGACAATGTGTCGCCGGGCCTGACTTTGATGCGCTCAGTACTCGATTGATCAGAGGCAAAGTTCTGCGTTGCAATTGAGGGTTCGCTGACTGGCACATTGGCCTCTTGAATCGATCGCTGCGCTAGCCGGTTGCTCGTCGGTCGGGCAACCGGGTTATTTGCCGGCTTTGAAACTGCCGTGGACCCTACATAAACCGTGACACGCTCCGAGCCCATGCGTAAATGCACGGTGCCGGCTTCAATCCGCAAAACCTCCGCACCTTCGATGAGATCGCCTTCTCGTGACAGCTTGTCGTTGATGATTGCTACGCGTCCGGCGTTTGAAACCATGACTCCAGTGACGTGGTAACGACCTGCTGATGGGTTACTAAGGGCCGCACTATCTTGGCTGTGCGCGGGGGCGCACATGAGTAGCCAGAGCAGTAAGTATTTCAGATAGTTAGCGAACAACTAGTTGCTCCTTGCTCAATCGCCGGCCCAGTCAATGTATATCAAAAATCGCAGCGCGGTTCGGCGCCAGACGCTTATTGTCGTATCGAATTTGTTCATAACGTATAACGGAACATGGCGCGTTATCTTTAGTTAACAGCGCCTTTGCAACATCTGGGTTCCTCCGCCGAGCTGAGACTATAATTGTTTATAAAACAGTCGCTTAATTCCAGTTATTGCTTGGCTTTACAGCTTTCTCGGCGTTGGGAATTGCCGAAATTGTGAACGACGTCACAGTGTTTTTGTGCGCTTTTCCGGATGTAGCTATTTCAGCGGCAAATAAATGTCCGTGATCTGTTGATGTTCATCGACTTCGGGCATGCGGGTCACGTAATGAAAGTAGCAAGGAAAATCCCTGAGCGACTCACCGCTTGCAGGTAACCATTCGGCGAACAGCGGCCGTACAGAATCTGCAATTGCGTCGGTCGAGCCGACATGTCTGACGACCGCGCATCGGCCGCCGGGAATTGTCTTGGTCACGACGCCTTGGGCGTTTGCGGGCACTTCCGATTGGACGGTTCCGCAGATATCGAATCGGAAGTCTTCCGGAAGCGTTAATTTGGGGTCGGAGTACGGAATGCCATATGTTCGACTGCTGGCATTTGGCGAGAGCTTGCTTGTTTTTCGCCATTCGATAAATGAGCTAACTGAGTCCATCAGCGTGTTTGGTGCGCCGCGATGTTCCAGGGCTGCGACTGTTTCTTCCGCGAATTCAATGATTCTAACCTGCATATTTGCCTGCCTTCTTGTTACTGCTTGTTGATATGTCTTTGCCCATTGCGCCCATTGCGGAGCAGCTCGGAATTCTGAGGGTGTTTGTCCTTGCGTTTTCTTGAATGCACGAGAAAAGGACTCTGCGTTCTTAAAGCCGGCATCAAGCGCGATATCGATGATTCGGTAAGGCTTATTGAAAGCGAGCTGAAAAGAAGCGCGTTTGAGTCGCATCAGCCTGATTAACTTAGAAACGGTGATGCCTGTGTATGCCGAAAACTGGCGATGAAAGTGGAATTTCGAGAATCCGGAGACTCGACTGAGTTGTTCCACCGTGAGATCTTCGTCCAAATGACCGCTTATGTGATCGATGACTGCGTTGATGCGCTGTGCATAGCGATGTCTTGAGGCGTCATTCATGGGCAATCACTTTGTCCTAATTTTTTGAAATTCTCTTGACCAGCCTTGCTCAATTTTAGGCAATAGGCCGAATGTGGCCGGTCTATTTTCGACAACACTGCGTTATTTCCCCGAATCTCGAAGGATTGTGCCGGGTTGCTCGTCAATCTGGAACACACATATCCAATCGAGGTGAATTATGAAATCGCTCCTACGCGTTGCTTTAGCAACGACGATAGCTCTGGGATTGCTGCAATTCAGCACGTCAGCCAGCGCCGACGACCGGCGTGAAAATGATCGATATGCCGATGACCAGCATGGCGATGATTCGCACCGCTGGCAGGCGCCGTGTCAGACCAGTGCCTCCAACCTCTTCAAAGCATGTCAGCTTGATGTTTCTGCCGACCGGAATACCCTCCAGGCCGCTTGCAAGCACATTGCCGACTATATGGACCGCAAAGCGTGCGAATCCGAGGCGCGCGAACAATATTCCGAGGGCCGTAACGAGTGCCTCTCGCAAGTTCAGTCGCGTTTCGAAGTTTGCGGTTTACTGGGTGAATATCGTTATCAGGACCCAATTAGCGATCCGGCACTGACGTTTATCAACCCCGACGATGTGCCGAGTGTTTATCCGGCAAACCCCTATGTTTCGGTGGTGGCCGGCAGAACCTTGCTGCTGCGTGGCGGAGAGGATTTCGAGGAACGTGTCGTAATTCATGTGACTGACGAAGTTCGCGAAGTGCAGGGCATTGCGTGCCGTATCGTCTGGGACATCGTGATGATTGCAGGCGAAGATGACGCGGGTAATGTCGAGTATGAGCCCGTCGAATTCACGCAGGATTGGTTTGCTCAGACCGATGTCGGCGATACCTACTATTGCGGCGAAGCGGTGCAAGACTATGAAGACGGAATTGTCGTCAGCTTAGACGGTTCCTTTGAGGCCGGTACCGACTATGCCAATGGCGGCTTTCTAACCAAGGCATTTCCCGTCGCGGGCTCAACGCACCGGCAAGAACTCGATGTTGGGGATGCGGAAGATCTAGTTCAGTACTTAGACCTTGCTGCAGTGCCGAGCGATGAAGAAGGCGGCGAAAACCCAGCGTTTTCTTGCGTGCCAGGCGGTTGTCTAAAGACATTCGACTTCTCGACGCTGAGTCCGGAGTCGACGGAGTACAAGTACTATCTTGCCGGCACAGGATTCGTGCTTGCGTTAAATCTCGAAGACGGCGAACTGACCGGCGAGCGTGAGGAACTGGTTTGCGCCGGTGACGACCTTTCGGTGCTTAATACGCCAGGCTGCGGACTCGAAGATCCGGAAGTGGTGCGCGATCTGATCTGCCAACTGGTCCCGGATGCATTGTGCGAAGACTAGTCCGGCGATAGTGCGCTTCGCTGAGTGGCGACGGTTTGATGCCGCGCCACTCAGCGTCGAACACGTTTTCGGTATGGTGAATGCTTACTAGCGAAACTGGTAATTGAGCCCGACGCTCACCACTTGAGTTTCGTAGTAGTTTTCGTAAATGGCATTGAAACCCGCACCTGTAATGTTCTGTTTTACGCCAAAATCGTTGAACAGGTCGGTCACTGTAAGTAGCAGTTCGCCTTTCGCGTCTAGCACAGGCATCGTAAAGCCGATGTCTACCGAAGAGCGGGCATCCTGTGTGCCTTGCGCGATGACTTTGTCGCCATAATACGAAAGCGATACCTGTAATTGCATGCCGTTGCCGAATGTTCTGGAACTGTTCACAGATGCATCCCAAGTGTCAGCTTCAGAGCGCTCCACAATAAATGGCCTGACAACGGGAAACAGAAGCGTAACTTGATCTGCATCAATAATGCTCTTGTACCAATTAAGGCTGCCGTTTAGCTCCCATGCCGCATTAACGTCCTGAGAGAAGATGAGCTCAATTCCGGAATTCGTCCCTGAGCCTACGTTTTGATAAATCTTGTTAACGATGTCGTAATCGGCATTGGTGGGATCAATAGCAAAGATGCGCGTGAACGGGTCTTTAATGTTGCGATGGTAAGCAGACAGAATTGTAGAGCCCGAATTCCATAAATGCTCGAACGATACTTCAAGAGTTTCTGTGAACTGTGGCCGCAAGTATGGGTTGCCGACTTTTAGTAACTCGGGGTCGTCATATTTTGGAAATATCCGTAATTCGGGCTCTCCTGGACGATCAACACGGTTGTTGTAATAGGCTGCGATGCTGTTGGTAGGGCTGAGCTTAAAGGTAGCCCGCACGTTTGGATAAACCTCAAAATAGTCGTATGCGTCGCTTTGATCGTAGTAGATGTTCTCGAGCGGAAGATCATAGTTGACGTCAGTTTGCTCAATGCGAAACCCAGCTTCGAGCGCGTATCGCTGTTGTTCATGCACATAGTTGGCATAACCTGCGTAGATGTCTTCGCTCCATTCTGACCAATCGCCCAATCCTTCGTAAATGACTGAGCCGACACCGCGCGCCACATCGTATGTAATAGGGATCCAGCGCTTTTGCAGCCTTACACCGGTCTCGATTCGACCGCTGCGTAGTGGCCTGACGTAGTCGATCTGAAACGGCAGCGTGTTTTCTTCGGCATCCAGGTGAGTCATGTCCGTGCCCACACGCACCGGAGAGACTTCGTTCAAATAGTAGGCTTCATCCTCCCAGCCGCGCGTGTATTGCAGGCTCATACTGATTTCATGCCCGGGTTCCGGAAACAAGTGCTCGTAATCAAAGGCAACATTGAAAAAGCCGGTGTCTTCGTTCTCTTCCCAAAACCAGAATCGGTTGCGCGCCATGGTTGCGGCATCGACGAACGGTACTTGCGCTACGTCGGTATGTGTTTCGAAGTCTATAGCTGCAGAAACAGAGAAGATGTTGCTGTCATCGATATACCGGTCCATGCCGCCACTGATGATGTACTGTTCTTGCTCGCGATTTTCAGGAACCTGCGAGAAGATCGTTGAGCCATCATCGTAGTAGCGCGTTGTAAACTCGTTGTTTGGAAGATCGTCCTGCAGCAGGAATTCAGACTGTAAGAATAGCCGCCTGTCGGCATCGTTATAGTTGACGTTAAGGCTCGGAATAATCTTCTGGTTTTGAGAAAAGCTGCCTAAATCCGTCGGAAGGTCTGCTTTTTGCTTTGACAGCGTGCCCGATCCGATTGTAAGGCCTGCATCGATATTGAGTCCGTTCTCGAGATCTTCTTTGTAGATAATATTGATTACGCCGGCCATACCGGCAGCATCAAATGCCGCAGATGGATTGTTGATTATCTCGATTCGATCGATATTTGCGGCAGGCACGCTATCTAAGCCGGACTGATTTCCAAAGCCTGTGATGCTGGAATACTTGCCATCGATAAGTACGGAAATTCTGTCACTGCCGCGCAGCAGGACGTTTCCATCCTGGTCAACCGTGACGCCGGGCAGTCCGCGCAGTGCGTCCAACAGCGAGCCCGCCGAGCCAACGACGTTGTTCGCCATGCTGAAGACGCGTTGATCAATCGAAGCGCCCTGTGCCTGCTGAATTGCTGTCGCAATGACTTCCTCCATGGCTTCCGATTGCCTTCGCAATTCGATCTCGCCCAGATTGTAGATGTCATTCAGGCTGCCAACGAGCAGGGGCGTAATGGTTGCTGTATACCCAGTGAACTCCGAGCGGATGTTGAAATTTCCTTCCGGGAGGCCGGCAATGACGAAGCGGCCTTGTGCGTCCGTAAGGACGCCAGTAATTGTGTTGTCATTAAGCGCGTCAATCGCAGTAATGGTCACAAACGGCAAGGCTTGGCTTGTTGTGGCGTCAACTACGCGGCCCGAAACTGTGGCGTCAACCTGTGCATGGGCAGTCATCGTAACGCTCAGCAACGCTAGTATTGTGATCGTGATCTTCATGGTTTGAACTCGTTAGTGGTCTACAGGCGTCGAGCTTTCGAACGGCGCTCGGACGCAGCGGCCGTGTTTTTGAGCGGTGCTCGGAGGCAGAGGTCGTGTTTTTGAGCGGTGCTCGGAGGCCGCTCTGTCACCAATCCAACTGTAGTTCAGGCGCATCGCCGAAAATGTGAACAATTCTCAAGTTTCGCAGCTCTGCAGGTGCAATTTTCATGTGTGGATCAGTAAGGGATGGTCCGTTGGTGTTAGTCTTTCGACTGCCACGTGTAAGACTAACGACTGACGCTGAACCTAGGAGTGCGCGCGCCTTGGATACTTCAAGCATTATTGCCGAATTACAGGGCTTCGCAGCAGCGCTTGGGGAGCGGGCATCGAGCCCAGTGTTTTATGCGCAGTGCGGCCTGATTCTGGCAGCCGTGATACTGGCCTATGGTCTGGGGCGCATGATTCGGTCGGGTACTTCAACATTAGTTCAAGATGTCGCGGAAGACGAGGTGTCGTTGAGGCGCGCGTTCTTCGGACATGCCATTGCACTGGCATTTCCATTTTTAGCGGTGTTCTTTCTGGGCATTGCAGCCGACTTGAGTAGGGGTTTAGTAGAGCAAAACTGGGCTGTGCGAATTGCGCAGGGCGTCGCGGCGTTGTGGTTCCTGCATAAGATCATTTCGAGTTTCGTTGTTCAACGGTTTCTCCGTCTGCTCATACGATTGACCGCCATTCCGGTTGCCATTTTGTATGTATTTGGTTGGCTCGAGCCGACAATCGCGTATCTAGAAACCGTAGACGTAAATGTCGGCAACATTCAGTTCTCCGCCTATAGCTTCTTGCGTGTGGTTATTTTTGGTTCTCTGCTTTTTTGGTTTGGCCGCGTTTCGAACAGTGCGGGCCAGTCGGTAATCCGCAATCAAGAAGATCTCGACGTCGGTACGCGCGAGCTGTTCGCGAAACTGTTCGAAGTCGTTCTGTATATGGTTGTCTTCGTTCTCCTGCTGCAGGTGATGGGTATAAACCTAACGACGCTGGCTGTGTTTGGCGGTGCTCTGGGTGTCGGTCTTGGCTTTGGCCTGCAGGCAATTGCATCCAACTTTATCTCAGGGATTATCTTGCTGCTGGATCGTTCGCTGAAAGTTGGCGATCACATCGAGCTCGAAGGCGGACAAAGCGGCAACATTCTTTCGATGAACATGCGCTCCACTGCGCTAGAGACATACGACGGCAAGGTCGTCGTTGTGCCTAACGAGACCTTTATTACCGGCGCGTTTACCAACTGGACACACAACAATGAAAAGCAACGGTACTCGATAGAGTTTCAGGTCAGCTATAACACAGACCTGGAATTCCTCTTTCAATTGCTACGCAAAGTAGTCGCAAGTCATCCGCAGGTCATCAGCGGTGAAGAAGTGCCATTAGCCGAACGCCCCGATGCGGAAATCGCGGGATTTGGCGATTCCGGGATCGATATCCTGGTTGAGTTTTGGATGTTTGGTATCGACGATGGTGTAAACCGCGTAGGGGGAGATTTGAACTTAATGATTTGGCAGGCACTGCGCGAACACAATATTGAAATTCCGTTCCCGCAGCGCGAAGTCAAAATTCTTGGTGAGCCATGAAAATCTTCCACAGTATTCGTTTGCAGTGCAAGATCAGTCGCTTTTAGTCTTCCGGCTTAACAAACAACAAAGCAAAACGATCAGAATTGCCAGCCACGGACCGCCGACCAACTTCATACAGCAATTCATCATCCGGACGCCGGAGTGCTGTGCTGTAGTCGAGCAGCAGGAATCCGGCTTCTTGTACTTCTTTGATCAGCATCACAGGATCGACGCGACGACCGTTCTCTGAGTTGTCCGGCTCCATATGGCGACGCGTATGGTCGACGATGCCATACAGCCCGCCCGGTTTCAGCGCATCGAATGCAGAATCATTAACAGTCTTGCGGGCTTCCAGGTCAAAGTTGTGATAGTTGCGAAACGTCAATACGAGGTCGACCGGCTCAACATCCCACGTCCCTGAGGCGAAAAACGGCGTGCCGCCGGTGCTCGTCGCACCCCAGTCAATCTCTTCAACTTCCGCTAAATCTTCCAATGCAGCTGGCGCATCAAATGCTTCGCTGTAGAAGGTTGGGCTTGGGTGCGTAACATATAGTTTGCCCCGGTCTTTCAAGATGGGCGCAAGAATTTTCGTATACCAGCCGCTGAATGGCAGTATTTCAATGACTCGCATGTCAGGTTCAAGGCGGAAGAACTCCAGTATTTGTGCCGGTTGTCGATTCCGGTCGCGGGCGCGCTCATCACTTGTACGGATATCGCTTTGCATGGCCTCTTGAATACGCTGCTGCAGGGCGGAAGCGGGCGGACCAAATTGAGCAACTGCGAGTTCTGCCATTGCGAACGTCATCAAAAAAAGCACAAACTGCATTATTCATCACTCCCGTCAATCAAAATGTGTTGCCTAATTGTACGACACAGTGCATTCGGTTAAGTTTCAATCGGCCCATCGAAAGCGAGTCGACGTGCACTGGAGATTCCGCAACTTGAGTCAGGGCTTGCAATACTGATAGCGCTTAAGGTAGAAGTTTGACTAGCCGGATGGCTCTTGCGTGAGCTTTAAATGGCGATGCCGAGATTGATAATGAGCGTAAATCCGTACGTACTTACTGAAGCACGCCGTATATGAACAATGTTCGCGCGCTAGACTCGAGCGACAGAATCCTTTTCAGAACTTTAGGTGAAAATGAATGAGCGAAGAAGAAATCGGAAAACGACTCGCCAGAAACGACTTGTTCGCCGGTCTTGATCCGGACGAGATTCAATTCCTCTCTGGCTGTGCAAAACATCGTCATTTTGCAAAAGACCATGTCGTTTTTAGGCATGGCGACAAGGCAAGTTCATTCTTTTTAATAGTGTCCGGAACAATTTCGATCGAAGTTCCAGCAATCTCCGGGCCAACCTTGTTCTTGCAGCACTTAGATGCGGGCCAAATGTTAGGTTGGTCTTGGATGATTCCGCCGTACAAATGGTCCTTCCTGGCACGAGCCGAAACGGATGTCGAAGCACTGGAATTCGACGGTACTGCAGTGCTAGCGCGTTGCGAGGAAGATCCAAAGTTTGGCTACCATCTTCTCAAGGCCTTTTCAGGCTTGATGTCGCAGCGGCTCGCGCATGCTCGTCAGCGCATGATGGAAGAGTGGCAAGCCACTGGGTTCGGCTAAAGCTCAATACGTCTGTACGCGCGGCAATCTGGCGCCCTAGGGCTGCAATCGCTATCCTGCATGGTTATTCCAGTCGTTGAGTGAGAGCTGCCATGCGTAGTTTTTTAGCCTTAGTTTTAACGGTTTGCATTATCGGCGGTGTCGCTGCCCAGGATCTGCGCCCGTCGCCGCCGATGCCGTCATTCCCGCATGAGCACGAAACTTCGGATTACACGATTCGTATCGTCGAAGTGGCATCGGGCTTCGAAAATCCATGGAGTCTGGCATTTTTGCCAAACGGCGACTTACTGGTAACCGAGAGACCCGGCCGCCTGCGGATTATTCGCGATGGCCAGCTAGATCCGCGGCCTATTCCAGGCGTGCCGGCAGTACACATCACGATATTGGGTGGCTTGCTTGACGTGTTGCTGCATCCTGATTTTGAGCGCAATCAAGTTATCTATCTTAGCTATGCCAAAGCAATGGACGAGCGATATTCGACCACAGCGATTGCGCGGGGGCGCTTCGACGGGCGGTCACTGCTCGGCCTTGAGGATATATTTGTTGCCAATACCAGGAGTGCATCGCCGACTAACTTTGGCGGACGAATGGTGTTCGATAATGACGGTTACTTGTATATGACGGTCGGTGAACGGCAAGAGCAAGATCGTGCGCAAGATGGAATGGATCATGGTGGCAAAGTGCTGCGCTTGCGCGATGACGGCACAGCGCCGGAAGACAATCCGTTTTTCGGTCAGCCGGGGTTCCTGCCGGAAATCTACACCTTAGGGCATCGGAGCCCGCAGGGCTTGGCGCTGAATCCGGAGTCGGGCTTGCTGTGGGAGAACGAGCACGGCCCGCTCGGTGGCGACGAAATCAACATTCTCAAGCCGGGCCGTAATTATGGCTGGCCGTTGGTTTCTTATGGGACAGACTACGATGGCACTCAGATTACCGATACTGGGCTGACACATCGCGATGATCTGGAGGCGCCGCACATGTACTGGGTGCCGTCCATAGCAATTTCAGGGTTGAGTTTTTATACCGGCGATGTGTTTCCAGAATGGCAGGGAAATGCGTTGGTCGGATCCATGATGCAAGGCCGCATTCGCTGGAGCGGGCACGTCCAAAGACTCACGTTTAACGAAGCAGGGCACTCAATCAACCGCGAACCCATACTTGCGCATTTGCGGCAGCGCATTCGGGACGTGCGCTCAGGGCCAGACGGTTTTATCTACGTGCTGACGGATCAAAATCCGGGTTATCTCTTGCGACTCGAGCCAGTAGCCGCACATTAGCAATAGCACCAATAAGCCTCAGTCGGTCGCTCTCGAGAAATGTCGTTCATCGCAGTGACTCGATGAGCGCCCGGCTATTCAAAGACGATGTGGTATTCATGCAGCGCTTGCTGAAAGCATCCGGCGTATATCAGGGCCGTATCGACGGCACTTGGGCTGCAGAAACCGAGTCGGCAGTGTGTAGATTCGAAAAAGAAAGCGATCTGTTGAAGAAATCTCTCGGCAGTTTCGACCTGCGCAGCGAGTCACACATCGCCGGTCTGCACCTGCACGCGCAAGCGGCGGCCCGCAGATTTATGCGCAAATTGGACGATGCCGGCATTGCAGCGCGAATCATTTCGGGGACGCGTTCATACGCAGAGCAAAACGCGCTGTTTCGACGCGGCCGGTGGGGCAACCCGGGCCCCCGCGTGACCAATGCGCGCGGCGGCGGCAGCAGCCACAACTTTGCTGTTGCATGGGATATCGGCATATTCGACCGAGGTAATTACATACGTGCAGTGGGGCCTTATGAGAAAGCTGCTGAGTTAGTCACTGACGAAAAGCTCGAGTGGGGCGGTGACTGGCTCGGCTTTAAGGACCGGCCGCATTTTCAAATGTCGACTGGATTGAGTATTCGCGAAGTGCGCGAGCGATTTGAGGCTGGCAAACCATTCCTGCTATGACGCGCGATCAGGCAATGCGGCTGAGACTCCGGGGTGGATTCAGGCATGCTCTCCTTGCGCTGATATTTGCTGTCGGAGGGTCTTCTGCGTGCTCATTGTCCGCCACTTACCAGGATTCCGAGTCCGATCCGACGATGGATGTTCCATCAGTCGAAGCTCGTCGGAAGGCCGACCAGCAAGCGGCAGTAATTCAAATTAGCCTACCTTTGCTTCGCGCCGAAGACTACCCGCTGAATGCCCTGTCGGCCGAAGGGGGGTCGCTTACGGTGATGGCTGATGGCGATGTCATTCATTTCGCGAAAGTCGTGTTGTATGGAGAAACAGGTCAGCTTTCTATCGACTACTATTACAATGACCAAGAGCTTCCTTTTTTGGCCGTTGCAACTAGAACAGACTACCTCTTGCCTTTTGGCGAGACGGCAGAGAATTTGGTAAGCCGCCACTATTTTGGCGTAAATGGCGAAGCTGTTTCTGGTGCTGCGGATAATAAAAATGCTGCAGATGACAATCGCACTCAAGCGGTAACGATGGAAACCCTAAATGAAGTAGCGGCGTACATTAATCAGGTGGCGCGGCATGCGCGCGTTTCGCGCTAGTATTTTCGCGCTGGCGTTTTTCCAGTGATATGTGATAGCGCTGCGATTCCGTTTCGATTGAGCTTAATTATTCGAGAGAATTGATTGGAGATTAGCAATGGCGATACGTAAAGGAATTCTCGGCGCGGCGGCGTTTGCAATTATTGGCGGAGTGCTGATTGCTCAATTCTCGCAAGGGCAGCAGCGCGGCGCATCGAGTCGCGGCGCGCATTTGGGCGTCGCCCAGTACGACGACCAGGGACGACTTCTTTTTCCTGAAGGAACCGATCGTTGGATAACGCTTGGGGCAGGTTTGGGTGGCGAGTACAACGATGTGCCGTTCGATGCCGAACATCCAGGCAACTTGAGTCATGCACAAATAGAGCCCAGTGCGTACGACTATTTTTTGCAGACAGGTCAATACGCCGACAGCACGCTACTGTTGTTAAGTTTCTACGAGACGTTAGAGAAGCCCGAGCCCGCATTGCAGGGATTTGTGCAGGGTGCGCTTGCAACGAGAGAAATCCATGTACTTGACAGCCAACGTTTCCCGGAAGAACGCCGCGCGTTTTTTGTTTATCCGGGTGGCACGCTCGAACCTGCTGCAGCACTGCCCGTGGGCAGTGCGTGCTTTGAGTGCCATATTGAGCATGGCGATCTCGACGGGACGTTCTTGCAGTTCTATCCGACTATTCGCGACTAATCGCCGCACGCAGTTGGAAGTGCGAAAGACTGTTCTGCATCACCAAATAATTTGAGTGCTTAGAACTCGACGCGCGGTGCAGATAGGTTGCACCGCGCGCGTTCTCAATACTTAGCCTGGTCGGTACTCGGTTCGAGCCACTTCGCTGTACGGTACTGGACTCACGATGGCGCGAATCTCCGTCTGCTTGTGGCGTTCAACCGTCGGCTTCGGCGTGCCGCCGTTTTCCTCTCCCCAAACCAGTGACACCTGAGTGCCTGGTTGCGCAAACTCATTGTCGACTATCGACAGTGACAAGATGCAGTTTTCGTTAGTGCTGTATCCGGTGTAAGTCGACAGGCCGATCGTTTTGCCGTTTTTTAGGATTTTGTCGTAAGGCAGTGTTGAGTAGTTTGCGAGCGGTAAGTCGATGTACTTGGGCTTCTCGCCAGGCTCGAACATGCTGCCAAATACTCGGGTCACGTCTACTGCATTCCACGCCAATGTGACTTTTTGACGCTTAGGATTTTTCGCTATTTCTTCAAGTGCGGCACGACCGATGAAGTCATGATTGAATTTCACGAACGGGCCGTAGCCCAAGTCATACGGTGTCAGGTAGTAGTCTTCGATATCGTTGGAATGAAAGCTGCCGCCCAACGAAGCAGTGGTTTCGTACCAGTTACCCGGCAGCCACTCACGATAAGCTTTCATATTGTCGCCAGAGTAAACCGCAGGCAACGGTGAAGGAATCCAACCGGATTCAAGCGTGCTGGTCGGGTAGGTGCGGGCGCCAACCTGTCTAAGGCCGAGGTCTTTGCCTGCCGCGACGATGGCGGCTTTGACCGCGTCACCCTCATCCCACGGACCAAATAATTCCCACCCAGGCTGGCCAACCATGCCGTGGCGGAGCGCGCGAACTTTGTGGCCTGCGACATCAAACACGTCCATATTGAAGAACCGGATGTCGGGTGAAGGTTTGCCGGTCACTTTTTCCATGACCTTCTGAGCATTCGGGCCTTGAACCTGGTAGCGGTAAGTGCGTCGCTTTCCTGCATTGACCGCAGAACGCTCGTCGCGGGTTGTCTTCGCGTTGTATCCGCCGGTTTCGCAGTGGTATTGAACCCAGTTCAATGCTGGCGGGCGGCCGACTAGGTTGAAGCTGTTCTCAGCCAAATAGAACAAGATGGCGTCGCCGATGACATAACCATCGTAATTGCAGGCCACAAATTGCTTAGCTTTATCGACCTGGAATCCTTTGAAGCTGTTGATGCCCAAATCACTGAGCAGCTTCAGAGCATCAGGTCCCTCTATGTAGAGATCCGCCATGTGGTGCGACTGGTCGAACAGCGCACACCCATCGCGCCAAGAGCGCTGCTCGTCGCGCCAGTTGGTGTACTCGGATCGGACAACCGGAAACGCATACGGTCCGATCTGCGAGTTTCGCAGCATGTCGACTGGATTGCCGTTTTTCTGCAGCGCTTCTTCTAGGTTCTTGTAAGCCATGATTTTCTGCGATCTCCCTTACTAGATGGTCCGGACCGGCTAGTCCGCGGCGCGTAGTCTAACATTTAAGCCACAGCTTACTATGGGGTCCAGTGTTGCAGGAATGCCACACCTCAGACGGGCTTGCTGCCTGCTCCGCCGGCTGGGTTTGCGAACACCTCAAGGGTATATTGACCCCGGGTTCAAACAGCGAAGGCAGGACTAAAATGCGGAAAATCGTATCGGCCCGTTTGCGGCGTAGCCGTCTCATTTCGAGCTGTATGTTGATATTGACGATGTTTGGCTCGCACGGTCACGCGCAAAATACGCAAACTTACGATCAGATAGACTTATCCGCGAGTGCCGAACGGGAAATCGATAACGACTTGCTCGTTGCGGTGGTGTATGCGGAAGCACAGGCACAGCGTCAGGCCGAGGCATCCAACGAAATCAATGAGGCTATTCAGTGGGCGCTGAAGAACGCAGACGATGTGCGTGGTGTGACGACCCAAACGCTGCAATACAGCAGCTTCCCTGTTTATGGAAACAACCAGCGAATTGTCGCTTGGCAGGCGAGACAATCATTGCGACTGCAAAGCGCTGACTCGGATGCGCTCAGTGAGTTGCTGGGTGAATTACAGCAGCGAGTAGCGATCCAGTCAGTCAACTACGATGTGTCGACGGCGGCTCGAGACGCGGCGGACGACAAATTGATCGCTGAGGCGTTGGCGCAGTTCAATCGACGTGCAGCGCTGATCGCTGACGAACTCGATCGGTCCGGATTCCGTATCGTTCGAATGAGCATCTCCACTAGCGGTAACTCGCCATCGCCGATAGCTTATCGGCAGCGTGGCATGGCGACGCTGGAAGCCGACGTTGCGGCGCCAGCACTCGATGCGGGCGTGCAGACGGTGCGGGTCAACATATCCGGCACCATAGAACTGAATACCATGCGCTGAGCGGAAGCGGTTGACTGGGATTTTTGCTTATCCCGGCGCATTGAACAATAGACAAATTTGGAGGCTTTCGACATGCAAAGACGTGCACTTCTCAAAGGTATCGTTCGCGGTATTCCGGTTGCCGCCGGTGCAGCGGCCGGGGCAGCAATGCACTCCGCAACAGCAGCTCGAGAACTGGCAGACCCAGCCGTACAAGGCATCAAAGACCAGCTTGAGGCGCTGTCTTCGCGACTCGACCGCAATGACGCGCGCACTAAAAAATTGCTGCGAGTCGCATTGGTTGCGGCTAGTTTATCGCTGGGCCTCGATTTAACCGCTTTGCTGTAGTGAACTGACAGCTGAAAGACAGCCGACGACAGGCGCTTACCGTTGACTTAGATTGTAATAAGCAGCCTCGATATTATTGCCGCGCAGACGTTCATAGTTCGCCCAGCCCTCGTAACCCGTCAGCTGCAGGTTGTCGCGCAGCGATTGCAGCGACTCCCCGCGCGCCATGCCGGCCGATACGGCGGCGGTCAAGCGTTCAAAGTAGACGCGTGTTTCCGTGACGTACGCTTTGTCGAACATATCCCCGTGGCCTGGCGCTATACGGTCGAAATCCAGCGCTTCTACGAAGCGGTACGAAGCGATCCATTCTTGCAACGGTGTGCCGTCAAACGGTCCACAAGCGCTGGGTAATGCTCGAATATTGTCGGTCACTAATGCATCTGCCAGAAATTCAGTTGCGAATAGAACGCGTTCTTCCGGGAAGAGAATCACGGTGGCATCGTCGGAGTGATTTCGGCCCGGATGTGCAAGCCAGACCGTTTTGTCACCGAGCGTTATTTGCATGTGATCTGCGAATACGACGTCGGGTTTTCGTACTTCGGCGAACAGTTCCTGAGGTGATACACGCGCATCGCCATCGCGGTCGAAAATGTCAAAGAAACTGGGCCCCCAGCCACAGATGCCCGGATGGGCTTGGGTTGGAACCATGATGTCGTCCCAGTCGATGACGCCGTTGTGGTCACGGTCGATCATGTCGCCCGGCATTTGTGGATAGCGACCATCCATATTGCGCAACATGTTTTCATGGCCGATGAATGTCGCGGTGTCGGCGAATACAGCACCGCCTCGAGCGTGATCGAAATGACTGTGACTGTAGATTACGTAGCGCACGGGTACATCGAAGCGACGATCAATCTCCCCGGCCAGCCATTGGGAAAATTCTGTGCTGATCGGGTCGGCAAGAATAATGCCCGCATCGGTAACCAAAAAAATAGTGTACCAATTACCCGCCCGGGCGCGATACAGATCGTCGGTTATGCGAACGATCTCCCGTGTCTGCGGCGGCTGTGCGAATACCGCGGTCGTCAGCAATAGAAGAATCCATGGCGTGCTTCGCATGACTTAATGCTATCCGTATTTAGAAGACTAAAGACAATAGTACAATGAACACACTCGTTTCTCGGCGGTGACCCATGCGACGGATGCAATTGATAAAGCTGACGAACGTGGCGCAACGCTCATTTGGCAGCGTCTTGGCGGCTGCTTGGGTCAGCATCTTCGTGCTTGGATGCTCGCGGCCTGAACCGCAAGCCACGGAACAAATTGCTCGATCGGAACCAGCACTGAATTACGCTCAGGATGCGGATGCGGATGCGGATGCGGATGCGGATGCGGATGCGGATGCGGATGCGGATGCGGATGCGGATGCGGATGCGGTCGGCATGCGCTACGACCGTGAGTATCCCGTCATGGCTTACTCGACAAGAGCGCCTCAAGATGCAGTCGCGCGACTTGCCAGCGTCGAGCTGACGTTGCCGTATCATCCGGTGCGCGGCTATCTGGATGGCCTGCTTGCAGCGCTGGACATTGATTCCGCGTCCCAAATGCTCGTGTTCTCGAAGACGAGCCTGCAGGTCGAG
>JAHEEO010000178.1 GCA_024640665.1 Rhodospirillales bacterium
GTTCTGGGTGCCAGCCATTAGTCCTTCAAGCATCATGTTCTACACAGGCGAGCAGTTTCCCGACTGGAAAAACAGTCTCTTTGTTACTGCGCTTAGCGGGCAGCAAGTGCAACGTGTCGCTTTTGGCCTTGCGGGTCAGGCAGAGCGGCGGACGCCGATGATGGCGGAGCTCGGTGTGCGCTTTAGAGACGTGGTACAAGACGGGGAGGGGTATTTGTATTTTGCAACAGAGATGCGCTACGGCAGCGCCAGCCCTGACGGCGCAATCCTGCGCGTGGCGCCGACCAATTAGCGAGTATCCATTGGGGTTACAATGGTGACAATGAAAGGACGGGTGTTGGGCATGCGCTTTGTACTAGCTGTGTTGAGTCTGCTGACATGCACTGGCATATATGCGCATCATTCGCGTTCCAATTTCGACTTGGATGCCGTGGCCGAAGTCGAAGGCGTCGTAACTGAGTTCTCGTGGAGAAACCCCCACGCGTTCGCCGTAGTAACGGCCACGGACGCCGAAGGCAACGAAACCGACTGGACGTTCGAACTCAATTCCACGCCAGTCCTGGGCCGCTTTGGATGGACCCGCGAAACACTAAAGGTGGGCGACCGAGTCGTCGCCAGGGGCAATCCCGATAGAGATGCAAATAAGCGTTTTTTATATGCGAGCGTGTTCATACGCGACGGTGAAGAGATTTGGGCCTGGGGCGGTCCGCCGCGGGAAGCGCCGCCGCCGGTTGAACAGGGCTCAAGGGATTTCGCCGGCGTCTGGCGCATTCGTTTCGGTCCGAGATTTGATGTGCTGGGCGCCGATCGACCAGACGATGTTCTAGTGAATACGTTGCCAGTCACTGCGAAGGGGCAGGCATTGGTGGATGCATTCGATCCGGATAAGAATCCTGAGTGGGACTGCGAGCCGCGTACCATGCCGCAGATTCTTGGGTATCCGTACCCTTTCGAGATCGTCCGCGATTCACCCGAGCGAATCTTGATTCGCTACGAAGTCGATAATCTAGAGCGGGTGGTTCACTTGAATGCCGCGGCGCATCCGGCTACGACACCTGCAACGCCGCTGGGGCATTCCACTGGCCGCTTCGAAGACGGCGAACTGATCATCGATACCGCTCGATTTTCGCTCGTTCGTTGGGGCAATGGCGAAGGTGTCGATTCTGGTGAAGAGAAAACAACGGTCGAACGCTATAGCCTGAGCGAGGACGGCAAAGTGCTCAATTTGCTCTTTACGATGCTGGATCCGGAATTCCTTACGGATCCGGTAACTATTGAGCATACGTACGATTTGAGTGCCGGCTATCAGCTGCAGGATTACCTGTGTGACCCAGAAACGTCGAGGCGTCATCTGTCAGCTGGCGAGTGACTATACTGAGCGTTATTGCTCATCTTAGGGGGATTACCGATGACCATGCAGAGGCGACGTTTCTTGGAGTTGTTGGGTATGGCCGCACCGGCGGCCATCAGTTCGGGCGCACTCGCTCAGCATGTACCAACCGCGGGATTGATCTTTCCGCCGCTGGATTATCCCATTCCACCTGATGCAAAGGAGCTGTTTCCTAACGGCATAAGGTTTATTAGTAACGGGGTCGGATTGCCGGGCGGCATGACGATCGAAGGCTACGAAGAGGCTATCCCTCGAGTGCTGCCCCGCGCTGCAGATTTGGCAGCCGAAGGCGCAGATCTTATTTCTGTATTTGGATCATCCATCACATTTTTTCGCGGCGCCGACTTCAACAAGCGCCTAACGGATCAAGTGACGGCAACCACAGGCTTGCCGTCGACAACCCAAAGCAATGGGCTCATTGATGGATTGAAGCACGTCAACGCCAAGCGGGTTGCAGTGGCAGCGGCTTATACCGATACGGTCACGCAGCGACTGAAGATATTTCTTGAAGAACACGGCTTTTCGGTCGTATCGGCTAAAGGCCTGGGCTACACGAAGATTCCGGAAGGCGCCGCCACACACGAAATACTCCACAGCTTGGGTACCGCGGCTTACAGTGGTTCAAATGCGGATGCGCTGGTGATGTCGTGCGGTGCATTGCGAACTCTGGACTTGATTGTTCCATTGGAAGCATCGATTGGCGTGCCTGTCGTAACTTCGACGCCACATGGCTTGTGGCATTGCGCTAGGATGCTGGGTTTGGAAGCTCGCGTCCGCGGCTTTGGTATGGTGATGGAATCGTAGCTGCCGCTGCGCGGTCTGTCCGAACAGTACTTTTTGGCGGGCGCGTGCGTCCTTAGATGGAGCCAACGAACCTGCCAGAAGCTTAATTACCCGGGTGCGCCATATCGGTAGCTATGTGACACTACAGTTATTAAGTTATGATAGCGTTTGCAAAGGAACGAGCGCAACACGCTGACGTGTTGCTTTGTCTCGGGATGCGTTGACGCGGGTCCCCATCGAGAAGTCTGCTATATTTTTGAGGGCAGTCACCGAACAGGGGAATGAATAAAGTTGGGAGGATTATGACTCGGCTAACAGCGTCGAAAGCAAATAAGGCCGATGCGCATCGTAGCCAGCTCAGCGAATTTCTAAAAAACTGTCGTAGCCGAGTTAAGCCCGACGACCTGGGTTTGCCGAGCACGAAGCGCAGGCGCACGCCTGGCTTGCGTAGGGAAGACGTTGCGGCGTTGGCGGGTGTCAGCGTGACCTGGTACACCTGGCTTGAGCAAGGGCGCGATATCCAGGTGTCGACGAAGGTGCTCGATCAAATAGCCGAGACCTTGCAGATGTCGGCAGATGAGCGTGATTACCTCTATGCGCTAGCTCAGCGGCGCCCGGCGCCCCCGATTCCTGCCAATGGCGTAAAGGCCAGCGACACACTGCAGCGAATGGTCAACGCGCTGGGTTGTCCGGCGCTCGTCATGACTGAACGCTGGCATGTCATTGCCTGGAACGAGATCAACTCACGGGTTTTCTTCGATTTTACGAAGCTGCCACCGGAAAAACGCAATCTGTTTCGAATCCTGATGCTCAACGAGGACTACCCGCAGGACTCCAAAGCATATGATTTCACGGTGAAGAACATCGTGCCGAAATTCCGTGTTGATTTCAGCCAGACGGCTGATGTTGAGGGCTTCCAGGAATTGATCGACGAATTAAGTCAGACGTGCGAAGCATTTCGGGAGCACTGGAATTCGCCTGAGCTCGCTTTCAAATCTGAGGGCATTAACGAGGAGATGCATCCTGAGCTTGGCAGCATAAAGTATGAGTTTTCGTCATATATCCCGGAGGGCCAGCCTACTCTGCGGGTGCTGATCCACGTACCGTACGATCCGGAAACAGCAGAGAAATTTGGAGCGCTGCAGCAGAGCATTGCTTCATAGGCGCGTCTGCCGGGCGAAACGCAGTGCGACGTTACAGCATACGCGAAGTTCCGGTGAGAAATTAAGTAAGAAATTACCTGATGAAAGATATATAAGAACATAATTAATAGGGAATTATTAATGTCACAATTGACACTGGAAAAGGCTAATACAATTGCCGAAAAAGCCATTGAGCAGGCCCGCTCAGCCGGCGTGTTGCCGCTCACTGTGGTGGTGCTCGATGCCGCTGGGCATATAAAGGTCGTGCACCGCGACGATGGCGCCAGTATGTTTCGTTTCGATGTCGCGCTCGGTAAGGCTTGGGGGGCGGTTAGTATGGGGGCGCCCAGTCGCGTGCTGGCAGAACGGGCGCAGGATAACCCCAATTTTTTCGTTACGTTGGCTGCGACGGCGCAGGGGAAATTTTTGCCGCAACCTGGCGCGGTGTTGATAAAGAACGCGAACGGCGAAGTGATCGGCGCTGCCGGAGCCAGCGGCGGTACCGGCGACGAAGACGAAGCTGCTTGTGCAGCCGGTGTCGCAGCAGCAGGGTTTGTCAGCGACCCGGCTCCTGACAGCAAGACTTGAGAGCCGCAACCATCGAGGATCGCGGGCTGCGTGGCATGGAGAATGCGGTGGCCGACGCTGACGTAGTTGCCCGTCTGGCGGCCTGAGTCAACCGCAAGGTTAACGGGAGTTAATATGAAGGTTCTATTCCGCTGGCTGGCCAACGCCGGAAACCCCGGCCATTGCCAAGTGCTGCTTCGTCGCCCGACGGCGCGCGGCTTGGCGCTTGCTGAATCGAATGCAAGAAGGCGCGTCGCTGCGCGTCCTGCGGTTGTGTCGCGCATTGTCATGCTCGCAGTTTTCACGATGCCGTTAGTTACGACGGCACAGCTCGTTCCCCCAGAGAGCCCGGTGGCGCTGGCCGTGCAGGCGCAAGAACACGCTGCGGCGGCGACTCGTGCTGCCAGCACCGAGCCGGATTCCCGCATCGCCGCCGACTTGGCGGCACAGGCCATCGGCACTGCCCGCCATGCGCTGGAGCTGAATAACTCAATCGGCATCGCGTATCTGGCGCTGGGCCTGGCTTATCGCCAGACCTGGCAGTGGGAAGAAGCGCTGGCGGCTTTTGAGCAGGCGTATCAGCTGAATCCAAGTGACCCGAATACCGCATTCAATGTCAGTTGGCTGCAGGCGTTCAGCGGTAACTATGACCGCGCGCTCGAGGTCGCAGAGCAAGCCGTGGCCTACAATCCAGTATCGGCCAATGCGCATCGGGATCTGGGTATTGTCAACGCTTATGCGGGTCAACTTGAGCCTGCCTTGGCTGCACTGCAGCGCTGTACCGAACTGGAGCCGAGTATCGGCGTCTGCCACATTTACCAAGGTTTCATGCTGTTTCGATTGGGCGACAATGCCAATGCAGAACGCGCATTGCGGGAGGCCGAGCGGCTCTTCGGCGAATCAATGAGTCCTGCAGCGGCTTCGAGTCTCGCGCATGCATATTCGCGAATTGGCCAGGGCGGGGACGCTCGACGGCTGTTCGAACGCTTGACTGCGATGGGCGAAGAGCGCGTTGTCGGCGCCGGCACATGGCCGCTTGCATACCTGGCGATCGGCGAAACGTTACAAGCTGCTGATTGGCTGGAGCGAGCCGTTGAGAAGGCTGAGGCACACCTGCCGGACGAAGGTTTCTTCAATATGATGATTATCAAGGCCAATGTTCAAGGTAGTTCAGTCTTGGAGCAACCCAGATTCGTCGAATTGCGTAACCGCTTGGGCGCAACAAATTAAGCGGTGGGCCATGGAGCCCCGGCGTTATTCGTTCGCGGATTGCTCCAGTGCAGCACGGCGGCGGTAATGACTGCGGATTGACCAGTATACGACTATGCCAAGCACGGGCACGGCCAGCGAGATCAAGACATAACAGGTCGATCGAACTCCTACAGTAAACGCAACGAACAGCCCGGTTTCGGCGGTGGTAGTGACTTCCGTCAGCGACGGCGCATAGCCAGCTGAACCCATCGTCAACGTAACGATCGCGGTGCCGAATGCGACGCCGATGACGTTACCGCTGTTACGACAGAGGTTGACGAAGCCGGCAGCGATACCATACGCCTCGGCCGGTACAGAGTTGAGTACAGCGGCTGAATTCGGGGCGCCAAATATCGACATGCCGAAAGCCAACATCATGAGTCCGGCAACCACCGTGCTGGTGGGTGTATTTGTATGTAACGTCGAAAAGATGATTAGACCGATGATCGTGAAACCAAATCCGATGTTGGCGAATAGACGTACGCCAAAGCGATCCGCAAGCCGGCCGGCGAACGGTGCACAAATTGCTGTGACTATCGCGGCCGGCAACATGTATGCGCCAACTCTCGTGGCGTCATAGCCCTTAACACCTTGTAGAAAGAATGGTGTCAAGAAGCGCGTGGCAGACATGCCCGTAAACAATGTCACAGCTGCCAGCGCGCCCAGGCTGAACGCGCCATTTTGGAACAGCTTGAAGTCAAGCATCGGTGACGGGTGTCGCCGCTCCGTCCGAATGAACGCGCCTGTTAGCAAAATGAAGCTCGCGACGCCGGCGATTGTGCCAGGCGCATGCCAGCCAGCGCGCGGACCGAGCGTCAGCGTCAGCAATCCGGCGACAAACATGCAAGAAAAAAGTACGGCGCCGAGCCAATCAAACTCGGGGGAACCCGCCGGTCGCTGAGGGCGCTTGCGCAAAATGCGCTGGCTGGCAACGCCGATAACGAGCATTGCGACGACGGTGACCGCAAACAACATGCGCCAGCCAATCGTGCCTACGATGAGTCCACCCAGGGCGGGACCGGCAATTGCGCCGAGGCCAACGCCGCCCATTTGCATGCCCAGCATACGGCCGCGTTCGCTGGGCGCGAAATTGCCGACGACAATGGCCATTGCGGTGCCCTGTGTCATTGCGGACCCGATACCGACGAGGCAGCGAGCCCCAATGAGCCAATAAATCGACTCGGCACGCCACGCAAAAGCGGCTCCAAGCGCAAAAATCGCACAACCCGTTACATAGATCAGCTTGCGGCCAATGACGTCTGATAGCCTTCCTACCGGGACCAAT
>JAHEEO010000179.1 GCA_024640665.1 Rhodospirillales bacterium
CCAGTGCAGCGAATCAACCAACGCGACGCACGCCTGCAATGCGCGAACGCGTGTATTCCGTTCTGGCCGAAGCCCAAGCCTGCGCAGAAATGGACAATTATCCTTGCGCGATGGAATTGCTCGCCGAAGTCCGTGCAATGGACGACCTCAATAGCTACGAAGTCGCTCAAATGTGGACATTCTATGCTTTCATTTATTACAGTCAGGACAACTTGGAGGAAGCGCTCAAAGCGTATCTGAATGTCATCCAGCAACCCGATCTGCCGATTGGCCTCGAAACCGATACGATTTTTACAATAGCTCAGCTTTACCAGGCTACTGAGCAATATCCCCAGGCCTTGGAAATGCTGGATCGTTGGTTTACCGTCGCGCAAAATCCTGGTGCGCAACCCTACTATTTGAAGGCTGTCATTCACTATCAGCTCACGCAATTTCGGGAAGGTATCGAACCTATTCAGGCTGCGATTCGAATTGCCGCTGAGCGTAACGAAGACCCGCAAGAAGGTTGGTATCAGCTCCTAAATGTCTTTTATTTTGAATTGGAAGACTATCCAAACGTCATTCGGACGCTGACTACATTGGTTGAAATGTGGCCAAAGAAAGACTACCTGACTCAATTGGCCGGCATTTACGGTCAACAAGGCGACGACGACAAGCAGCTCGCGCTGTTTGAAGCGGCTTTTGAAGGTAATTGGCTTGACCGTGGAACCGAGCAGGTCACGCTTGCCCAAATGCTGATGCAGGCACAGGCTCCTGTGAAGTCCGCAAAAATTCTCCAGGCCGGGCTGGACAGCGGCCTGATCGAATCTACCCAAGCGAACTGGCGCTTGTTGGCACAAGCTTGGCAACTCGCCCAGGAAGACGAAAACGCGCTGCCGGCTTATACACGCGCGTCTAGCTTGGCCGATGACGGCGAGCTGGATATGCGCTTGGCACAGTCTTACGCCAATCTGGCTCGCTGGGAAGAGTGTGCAGAGTCTTCACGCACGGCACTCAGCCGCGGTGGCATATCACGACCCGATCAAGTCAACATGTTGCTCGGCAATTGCTTGGTTGAAATGCGCTCTTACGCCCAAGCTTTGGAGGCTTTTAGAGCCGCCGGGCGCGACGAGCGCAGCCGAACCGCAGCGAATCAGTGGGTTTCGTTCGTGCAAGGCGAGCAGCGCCGCGAACGCGAGCTGGACGCGATGCTCAGTCGCGGTTAGCCGCAAGAAGCAGCCTTAATACCTTTTTTTCTGGCAGGAGTTTTAGATATGACTATCGCTGTTGGCGATCGTATGCCTTCTGGTGAGTTCGGAGTAATGGGTGCCGATGGTCCGGAGAAGGTCACCACCGACGCACTTCTCAGCGGCAAGAAAGTCGTATTGTTCTCCGTTCCCGGCGCTTTCACGCCCACGTGTTCTGCAAAACATCTGCCCGGATTTATCGATCATGCGGATGCCTTCCATGCGAAGGGTGTTGATACGATTGCTTGCCTGGCCGTCAATGACGTCTTTGTCATGTCTGCGTGGGGTCAGTCTGCCGGCGTCGGCGACAAGGTTCTAATGCTGGCGGATGGCAACGGTACTTATACCAAAGCCTTGGGCCTGGAGCTTGACGGCACGGGGTTCGGACTAGGCACACGCGGCCAGCGATTCTCATTGATCGTCGATAATGGCGTTGTTACTGCGCTCAATATCGAACCAGCCGGTGCGTTTGGCGTAAGTTCAGCCGAGTCGGCACTAGCGCAGCTCTAAGCGTCTCGGCTCTCGTTAAGCGGGAGCTGCTCCGCCGGATGCCAACAAATCCGTTAATCGGCGCCAGCGAGCTTGCAACCAAGCTTGCCAATGCTGAAACGGTTGTCGTGGATTGCCGTTTCAATCTGATGGTGCCAGAAGCCGGTCGGCAGGCCTACATCGACGCGCATCTGCCAACTGCCGTTTATGCTGATCTAGACCGCGATCTTGCGCGGACACCAAGTCCCGACGAGGGTCGGCATCCGTTACCGTCACCTGAAGCATTTGCACTTACGCTCGGCGCACTCGGCATCGGCAATGCCAGTGACGTCGTTGTCTATGACGACCAGGGCGGGGCAATCGCCGCTCGGCTATGGTGGCTGCTGCGGTGGGTAGGCCATACTCGCGTGGCGGTGCTGGATGGCGGGTTACCCGCTTGGAACGATGCCGGTTACGAAACAACGGCGGGCTGGGTTCAGCCGCAAAAACGGGTTTTTGAACCCACGCGGGTGCACAGCGACTGGGTGGTTACCACCGACGAACTGGCAAGGACCGATGCCAAAAGTCGCGGCTCGCTGCTCGATGCACGTGCACCGGCCCGCTTTGAAGGCCGCGAAGAACCTATTGACCCTGTCGCAGGGCACGTACCCGGTGCGGTCAATTTGCCATTCAATGTCAATCTCGACAACAAAGGCCTATTCCTATCGCCGAATCAGGTACGCGCCAATCTTCCACCAGGGGTCGAGGCGGCAGATTCGCAAGTCATCGCGATGTGCGGCTCTGGTGTCACTGCATGTCATTTATTGTTGGCGCTGGAACTCATCGGGCTAACCGGGAAGCTCTACGCCGGATCTTGGAGCGAATGGATTCGCGATTCTGCTCGCCCAATTGAGCCGCCACGAACTGAACCGCTTTAAAGGTGACGTTCAACCGGGCAGAATACCGGCATTGTTTATCTGGAGCGCCATGATGCGCAGCAATCAACCGGTTATCGCTAGCAGTCAGCTGAAGGGCGTCCGTTATGAGATTCGTGGATCTCTAGCGCGACGGGCGCACGAACTCGAGCGACAAGGCTACGAAATTATCTCCCTCAACATAGGCAATCCTGGCCTCTTCGGGTTGCGAACGCCCGAAACCATGCGGCTCGCAATGATTGAAAACCTGGGTGCAGCAGAGCCGTATTGTAACCAGAAGGGCATCTTTCCTGCCCGAGAAGCGGTCGTAATGAAGCAGCAGGCGCGCGGTATCGTGGGAACCACGGCAGAGCATGTCTTTATGGGCAATGGCGTCAGCGAGCTTATCGACTTGACGCTGCGGGCTTTGCTGAACCCGGGTGAAGAGGTTTTGATTCCGAGTCCTGACTACCCGTTGTGGACGGCTGCAACGGTGCTCAACGGCGGCAAGGCCGTTTACTACCCGTGCACCGAAGCAGCCGGGTTCAATCCGGACGTCGATGCGATAGAAGCAGCGATTACGCCGAAAACCCGGGCCATCGTCATTATTAATCCAAATAATCCCACTGGTGCTGTTTACAGCCGCGAAGTACTGGAGCGGATAGCTGAGCTGGCACAGGCCCACGATTTAGTCGTATTCAGCGACGAAATCTACGATCAAATGCTCTACGACGACGCTGAATTTGTGCCCATGGCCACGGTATGTGGCGACGTCCTTTGCGCCAGTTTCGGCGGCTTGTCAAAGATTTATCGGGCCTGCGGCTATCGGGTTGGCTGGGTGTCGTTTTCCGGCGCGTTGGAGCGTTCTCAGGACTATCTGAATGCACTGGATCTTTTGGCTGCGTTGCGTTTGTGCAGCAATGTGCCGGGACAGTGGGCCGTGCAAACAGCCTTGGGCGGCCGGCAGAGCATTCACGAGCTTTGCGCACCCGGTGGACGCCTGTTTGAATCGCGGCAGGCGATTCTCAATGGGGTCGAGGCCAGTGAATTTTTGCACGTTGTCGCCCCAATGGGGTCAATGTACGCATTTATCGGCGTAGATACGAGCAAAATTCCCGATTTTGATGATGAGGCGTTTGCGATGGAATTGCTGGAGCAGCAGCATGTGCTGGTTGCGCCTGGCTCCAGCTTCAACACGCCGTACCGAGACCATTTCCGAATTACCAACCTGCCGGACCCCGATCAAATGGCCGAGGTCTTTCGGCGTATCGAGGCTGTGCTTCAACTGCAAACCAAGCGAGTCAGCAAGCTAGAATCAGCATGAAATAGTTCGTTTAACCGATTGTTAAATAAAGAAACAGTATCTGATACGGTACTTGGTAGCGGCGTCTATTTAGCTGCTGGACCGGTGCAGGCATCGCAATGGGGTTTGGCGCTGTCTGCCACAGGTCCTGTCTGGGTCGAGCAATGGCAGTCCTGGTTGCTCGAGGCGGCGAGCCAGGCCGGCGGTTGCAGTTTCATTTCTACGCGTCAGTCTCGCGCGTTGTGGCACGAAATAGTCACTACATCGACCGCAGGGCAGCAGTTAATCGACGGTCGTTCCGTTGCGCAGTGGGCGTCAACGGCTTGGTCCCTGATCCGTCAATACCACATACCCATCGATGCGGTTCCGCGAAACACGGCCGATCTTCGGGCGCTCGTGGCCTGGGGAGAGGCATATGACGATCATTTGGCCAGGCACGCCTGGGCCGATCCCAATCGCGTTGCCGAATACCTGAAAACGCGTCCGGCTCAGCCCGCTGCAGGCAAAGATCGGATCGTCTTGCTCGACCTACCCGAATTCTCACCGTCCGAACAGGATTGCGTCAGCGCACTGAAGTCGGCCGGTTGGACTCTGGAGCAGCGGGCTTTGGCTGGCTCGGACGAGTCGCCGCGAATAGTAGCGGCCAAGGATGATGAAGATGAGCTGTTAAGCGCGGTCTATTGGGCATTGGATCGAATCAAAACGAACCCCGAATTGCGCGTTGCTCTAGTAATTCCCTCCGCTTATGCAAGCCGTGCCCGTATCGAGAGATTGCTGATCGGGCAGTGCGAGTTTGGATTTGCAGCAGGTAAGGCTCCGGTCGACGAGCCGGGCATTGCCGCCGCTGCGCAGGCGCTAGACTTGTTGGGTCCGGGCGGCACGATGGCCGAGCTCAGTGCTTGGCTGCGGAGTCCGTTTTATCAAGGGGTTGAACCGACCGAGCTAGCAGAAGCCGCCCGGGTCGAAATTGCGCTGCGCAGCGAGTTGCTCAGCCAAGTGCCGTTGCATACGGCCTATCGCTCGGCGGGCTTGGAGCAGCTGCTAGGCGAGCGTGCACCGCGAGCAGCTGACCGCTTGGCTCGCGCGCTGGCATGCGTCCCAAAATGGGGCACATTGTTGTCAGCAGGCCAGTGGATTGAAATCTGGCAGGATAGCTTGGGGTGTCTGGAATGGCTGCGAGACTATCAGCCGACCCTCCGAAAGGCTGCCCCCGCGCTCGAAAGTGCGTTTCGAGAGTTTGGCCTGCTGAGCCCCGTGCTTGGCCAGATCAGCTATGCAACGGCCATTGCGGAACTGCAGGGGATCCTCGCAAATCCGCTGCTGGGCGAGCGTTTGCCTGTGGCCGGCGTGCATGTTTTAACTCATGTCGATGAGATTGGCCCTGGCTACGACGCCGTCTGGGCACTCGGCTTTGCCGATTCGGCATGGCCACAGCGGCGGGCCGTAAATCCGTTCCTGCCGCGACGCCTGCAGATCGAATATGCGCTGCCATGGGCGTCACCGCAGGATTGTCTGCGGCGCAGCCAGCGGAGTATCGCGCGCATTGTCGGATGTGCTCCCGAGGTGGTGCTGAGTTGGCCGCGGCAGCAAGGCGACAGCGAGACCAGCGTCAGTGAGCTGCTTGCCGCATACGGCCGGCTGGACAATGCTGCGCATGAGAATGACGGGCGGAGCAGCGCGGCAAACGCAGACTCTGCAACAAAGCCACCGTCGTCATTGGCACCATCGTCACGATTCGAGCTTGTTGAGCTCGACGATGTGCCGCCTGCATTCACCGAGCAGAATCTCCCCGGTGGGGCCGGCATGCTGAATATCCAGGCGACCTGTCCGATTGCTGCGTTCATTAACTATCGTCTGCATGCAAGGGAGCTCGAGGCTTGGACGCGCGGCGTGGCCCCGCGCTTACGCGGCATTTTACTGCACCGGGCGGCTGATCAACTTTTGCCGACGGGTGCAACGCGAGAATCAATCGAAAACTGGAGCAGCGCAGATCGTCGAGATGCCGTCCATGGCGCATCCAGTCGGGTCCTGCTCCGGGGTTTCGGTGCTTGCGTTAAGCCGCTTGCGACGCTTTTCGGGCTCGAGTTGCAAAGGATGGAGCTAACCTTGGTGCGGCTTCTGGAGACGGAACTCGCGCGAGCTTCATTTCGTGTAGGTGCTGTCGAACAAGGTGTGCGCATCGCAATTGACGACTGGTACGTGAGTGGCCGCATAGACAGGCTCGATAAGCTGGCGGACGGTTCAGTGGCCATAATCGACTACAAGACCGGCGCTCAAGGTAGGCCGCCCCAGTGGTTTGGCGAAACAGTGAGCGACTTCCAAGTGCCACTGTACACATTGGCGGTCGGTACGGAACTCTCGGCCGTTGCGCTGTGCAGGTTGAGCCCTGAACGGTGCGAATATCGAGGTTACTGGCTCAGTGCCGACGACTTTCCTGGCAAGCCTGAGCGCCTGTTCAATGGCCAGGACTGGAACGGGCAGCGT
>JAHEEO010000180.1 GCA_024640665.1 Rhodospirillales bacterium
GCTAAAAGAGCAAAATCACCCATTTTTTTCGAAGCTGCCCGATACGTCACTGTGGCGATTCTCTGTAAAGCCCACAGCTCCAATTGGAAGTGCCGAAAAGCACTGGCTGATTGACTGGGCCGGCGCGCAACGGTTCGTTCAGACACAGGCTACGCTGGACGAACTTGCCGGCACGGCGCAGGCAGCCGGCGGTTACGTGATGTGTTTGCGGCAAGCCGTTGCACTGCGCGAATTCATGCAAGCGCCCAGCGCAGCCAGCAAAGCGCTGCACATTCAAGTCAAAAACTCGTTCGACCCCAAGGGCGTTCTGAACCCCGGACTGCTCTATAGCTGGCTGTAGAAAAGATGCAAACCCATTTACATGAGCGCTTCCAAAACCACCCTGAAGCAGATACTGCCGAAGCCATTTTGCGCGCCTGCGTACATTGCGGGTTCTGCAACGCAACTTGCCCAACGTATCTCGATCTAAATGACGAGCGCGACGGTCCGCGGGGGCGCATCTACCTCATCAAGCAACTTCTCGAAACGGGTTCGGCCACCGAAAAAACCCAGCAACATATCGACCGGTGTCTAACCTGCCGCAACTGCGAAACCACCTGCCCCTCCGGCGTGCAATACGGCAAGCTAGTGGACATCGGCCGAGGCATACTCGAAAACGACGTGCAGCGCCCCCTGAGCATACGGCTAACGCGCTGGCTCATAACAGCCATTGTGCCGCATGCCGCACGATTTGCCGCCGTTCTCGCCATGGGACGAATCGCCAGACCATTCTTGCCGAATGCGCTAGCGCGGAAGATTCCGCAACGCCAGGCCCCGACAAACCGTCCGGCTGCACAACATTTGAGAAGTATGATCGCGCTCGAAGGCTGC
Organism: Rhodospirillales bacterium; assembly: GCA_024640665.1. Lineage (GTDB taxonomy): Bacteria > Pseudomonadota > Gammaproteobacteria > Steroidobacterales > Rariloculaceae > JAHEEO01. Next base: position 871 of record JAHEEO010000180.1, read on the forward strand.
GCACAAGCTTCTGCCACTCCCAACACGAATAACGCCGCGGCTCGCGTGTTGGACAAACTTGGGATCAGCTTGACGAGCGCACCGAGCGCTGGTTGCTGCGGGGCACTTCACTATCACCTCGGCGAACACACCGCAGGCATGGATTTCATGCGTCGAAATATTGATGCCTGGTGGCCACTGATCGAACAAGGTACAGAAGCTATTGTCATTACTGCGTCTGGCTGCGGCGCGACAATTAAGGATTACGGCCACATATTGCGGAACGACCCCCAGTACGGCGAAAAAGCAAAAGAGATCAGTCGGCTGGCCAAAGATATCTCTGAAGTGCTGGCGACGGAAAACCTAGACACGCTGATTGTGAATCCAACGAAGCAAAGACTTGCATTGCACTGCCCATGCACACTGCAACACGCACAAAAACTCGGCGGCCACCTCGAACAACTCTTACAACGCATTGGCCTGAAACTGACCACGAGCAAAGATTCCCACTTATGCTGCGGCTCGGCTGGCAGTTACTCGATACTGCAACCGGAAATCAGTGCGCGATTGCGTGACAAAAAAGTTGCTGCGTTAACCAAAGATGGACCCGATGCAATCGTAACAGCCAATGTCGGCTGTCAACTGCACCTGGCAAGCTCGGCTGCAGTGCCCGTTAAGCACTGGATTGAAGTTGTTGACGATGCCTCGTCGAGCCAACGATCGAAGTAGTCGCGGGCCAACTGCAACTGCAGTTCGGGAGATGGTTCCCGCAATACGGCGCGTCTGAAAGCGCGCGTATCGCCTAAGTTCTCTGCGTACCAGGCCAAGTGTTTGCGGGCGATACGCACGCCAGCAAACTGCCCATAAAACTCGTGAATGTCTGCGACATGCTGCAACATAGTATCGCGCACTCGAATCACGCTGGGGCGAGCGTAGCTGCCCGTGCGCAAGTAGTCCGATATCTGCGAAAAAATCCATGGATTGCCCTGAGCACCGCGGCCAATCATGACACCATCGGCGGAAGTAGCCCGTAATACCTTCAAAGCCTTCTCTGGCGAATCGATATCGCCGTTTGCAAGCACAGGTATATCTACAGCCCCTTTGATACGCGCAATTGTCTCGTACTCCGCATCGCCTTTGTAAAGCATGTCGCGCGTGCGACCATGAACCGCCAGCATCTGCACGCCACAGCCCTCGGCTATCCGTGCAATCTCGACACCGTTAACGTGTTCTCGATGCCAACCGGTACGGATCTTCAATGTGACCGGAACATCAACCGCCTGCACTACAGCGTTTAATATTCTCGCGACCAGTTGCTCATCCTGAAGCAAAGCTGAACCGGACCAACGCCTGCAAACCTTCTTTGCCGGGCAGCCCATATTGATATCAATGATCTGCGCGCCGATGTTGGCGTTTTCACGCGCCGCTGCGGCCATTTCCTGCGGATCTGCTCCGGCAATCTGTACGCCGATGGGGGCACGTTCGCCCGTATGATTCATGCGCTGGGTGCTTTTTCGCGACTTCCACAAGTCTTGGTTGCTGGTGAGCATTTCGGATACGGCATAACCCGCTCCGTGCATACGACACAGAGCGCGAAACGGCTTGTCCGTCACGCCGGCCATGGGCGACAACACGACTGGAGGGTCTATCTCCAGAGGACCAATTCTTAATGGCTTCAACAACTTACTTCCGCTCACTCGCACACGCGCCCGGCGCCAAAAAATCTTGTAATGCAACAAAGTGCATAGTCTAGAGCCTGCTTGAGCCCATGTAACCTTTTGCACCGTAGGCCGTCTTTATGAGTGAAATGGGAAAAATATCGCAGTGGAGGTTCAAGCTTGCCGTCCATAGACACCATAAGGTCGTCTATCAAATGGCAACCGGCCTACTCGGCGATCCAAGCGAAGCAGAAGACGTGACTCAAGATACTTTCACTCAATACTGGCAAAAAGGCGCAGACGTCGAACAGGCGAAGGCTTGGTTGCTACGTGTGGCGCGCAACAATTGCTTGGACCGACTCCGGCGCAGTGCGCGCGTGGACTACCGGGAGCACGACGAACTGCCTATGCAAACTGACAATCGGGACGCACCATGGCGCCTACAGAAAGATGAGGCGTCTTTTCGCTTACATGCAGAAATTGCAAAGCTGGCAGAACCGCAACGCAGCTTGATCATACTTTTCAGTCTGCGAGGCATGAACGGGCAGGATTGCGCCCGCATTCTCGGCATTTCAACTAATCAGGTAAAGGTGTACTTACACCGAGCCAAAGCAAAGCTGCGCGAACAGCTAGAGAATATCGATGAGTAACATCTCTATAGAAGAACGATTACGCGATCTCTATCGCAATGAACCGCAGCGAGATCTGAAAGACCGCCTACTTCGCATTGCAGAAGAAGGCATGGAGCCGCCGGTGTATGGGCGACAATCTAATACTTGGCGCGTCGCCATACCGGCATTGTTAGCGCTGGTGTTGGTCGGCGCATTGTGGTTCTTACCGATCAACAAGCCCGTCGCACCAACCGAAGAACAACTGCTTGCACAAAATGCAGTGCGTGATTTTGTCATCGCCATGAACTATCTGCAGACCAGCACTGCATATGCAAACCAGGAAATGCAGGATCAGCTTGGCAACAAACTACTCGACGTGTTTGATCTAAGCGACCAATCGTTCGTTCCATCGAATCAAGACTCTAACAATGGAGGTTAGATATATGAAGAAGCAACTCATCTGTGCAGCGGCACTGCTCGCCACAACGGCCAGCTTTGCCCAAGGCTATTTTAGTTTTGACGATGTACCCGGAATCACAGCGACTCCGTCGGTGCAGGTAGACCTCAACCCGGCCATGCTGGGATTCGTCAAAGCCGCTGCTGCCGCAGCTGACCCAAACGCGGCAGAAATTTTGAACGGCATCGAGAACGTGCGCCTGCGCGTATACAGCATGTTAGACAGCAATGATGAGTTTCTTGCATTCATTGATGACGCATCAGGATCTCTCGAACGCGATGGCTGGCAACGCATGGTATTCGTTGACGAAGAAGACGCCAAGGTGCGCATATACATGCAATTTGAAGACACGGTGGCGTCAGGCGTAACGGTTATGGTTGCAGCCAAAGGCGATGAAGCCGTACTTATCAATATTGCCGGCACGATAGACCCGACGACGCTTGGTCAATTAATGCAATCCGTCGGGGCCGGCGATGTGCTTGGAAATTTGGGTAACTTGCCGAATTTGAACAACGGTGGCGCAGCAGATTAGAGCACTTGCTGCTAAAACCCAGGGCAATACAACGCTCGGCGGCCCGGACGCTGCCGAGCGAACACAGCGCGTATTCAAGCGCTCGCGAAAGCATCGGTTTCCTCATACGATTAACCAGCCGGCAAGCCTGCGCCCAATAGCTTTGCGAACCGCGAAGGCCGCCTTTTAAACAGGTTCTTGCCGAAGACCAACGCACGCTGTCTCAACGCCTGGCGACGAACTTGAACCAGATGCTTCATCTGTAAAATTAAATCTGCAAACTCTGATTTCCTCACCCCATCAAGCGCAGCCTCGAACACCACCAGGTCCTGCAATTCGCCGAGGTCTTGGCTCAGCTCGTACACCTGCTCAATGCGTTTGGACAATCCGCCCGCGCACAGTTGATCCATTAGTTGCAGCTGCGTCCAGTGATACTTGACCTCCTTGCGCCATTCATGGAAAGCCGCGTCGGACGCAGATTGCTGCACGGCCGTCCAGTGATTTCGGCTTCGCCTGTAAGTACGTTTGGCCCCTGTGCACACGGCATTGCTTGTGTCCCCATGCAGATGCCAGTGATCGATTTGGCGGCGAGCTGCAATCAGTTTTTCGCGCACGTCCTCTAGCGCATTCCGTATCGCATCGTCCTGAGAGGCATCTTTGTCAGTATTGAGTTGGCCAAGGCGCAGTCGCAATGCAGGCAGAGCATCACGGGCAGAACCGAAATTCGCTTCCGCAACCAGGACATCATAAGTCTGCAAAACAACCGTAGCATCGCGAAACCTGGACAATCGGCGCGCGATTTCCGCATAGATGCGATTATCCGCCTCGAAGCGGCCTGCCAGGCCCGGCCTGACCAGCCTCAACAGTGCCCGAATCCGCTTACAGCATCGACGTACTTCGTGAACCGTCGAGTGAATGTCGTCGGAACTGTCGATAAGCTGGAGCGTCGATTCAACTTCGTGAGCAGCAACTCGCAGCACTTCCGAATCAAGCGGCTCATCGGGTCTGAAATAGAAAGTCATACTATTTAACTCATATCGATACTAGCTCACTCAGTCCATCCGAACATACTCAGTGGCAGTGACCCGAGCTCCCTGATAGTGGACATGACACATGTGGCGAGAGAACGGCGGCATGCCCGTGAAGCCCACAGTGAAATATTCGTCGAACGCGAAGCGCAGCCGGTCTTCTCCAACGGTTTGTGCCAGCTCAACCGCATCACTCAATCGGCTTCCGGACTCTATGCTGCCGCAGAAAGTTCTCGCATTATTCTCGGCCACTCGCTCTGTTCGAATGCCATAAATGACGACTCCGGCGACAAGCGCGAGAATTACTGCCAGGATCTTCTTTATCATTACCCATTGTCGCGCAGGTTTCATCGACAACGCACGTGGGTGCTGCATTGTTCCATGACGACGACACTCGCAGATGCGAATGATCGATCCTTGCACGAATGTTGCCTTAGTGTCGATAGCAGCAGTCTTGGGGCGGGTATCGCCTTGCGATCGCCTCGGAGCCGCAAGTCCATTCAAGGTGCTAATCTGTGTCGCGATCAATTGCCTGCAATAACAATGTCTAATCACAGAGTGTACTTAGGGCCGGGAAAACGCTTGGCGCAGACGGATCCCCTCTGCCACACTGTCGGCTACTGATTGCTTTATGAACGGGCACGGCGCGACGATGAAAGAACTGCTACCCCTGGTCCTTTCTGCCGGTTGGCTGGCAATGCCGGCTGCCGCACACCACTCACTCGCGGAATACAATGACGACATGACCACCGAAGCGGTCGGCACGGTCGTTGACGTGCTGTGGCGGAATCCTCATGTGCGACTCACCGTCAGCACAGAGGCGTTCGACGGCGAAGCGCAGGTCTGGGAACTCGAGGGCATGGGGGTTATGCGCCTCGACCGGGCCGGCATCCCCCGCGACCTGATCAGCGTCGGCACAACGGTCCGGTTCGCCGGCAATCCGTCGCGCCGCCGCGCACGGCACATGTACGTCACCAATGTTCTGATGCCGGACGGCCAGGAAATCCTTCTGCGGACGCGGGCCGAACCACGCTGGGCACAGTCGGATGCCGATGTCGTCAGCATCAATCGGTCGGCGATTACACCCGAACAGGCGTCGGCGGACCGGCCGGAAGGTATTTTTCGTATCTGGGTCCCGGCAGGCAATCGCCCGCCTGAATGGGCTGACGATCCGCCACTGACACCCGCCGCCCGTGCGGCCCTGGCGGCCTACGACGCGCTGACC
>JAHEEO010000181.1 GCA_024640665.1 Rhodospirillales bacterium
GTGCCCAGTGGTAGATCCGCGTTATGGTCGGACTGTGCCAAGTCAGGCGGCGCGCGAAAGATTCGGCTCACGTTAGGTGTTTCGGGATCGCCGACGGCAAGCGCTGCAACCACAGACGAAGCCGATAGGTATTGCTCGAGCAACGACGGCGACACGCGCAGAATTTCCGCGATGTTGTCGAAGCCGTATCCCTCATCGTCGGCCGGCAAAAATTCTGCCGGATCAATCTCAATACCGAGCAAATCACGTATCGCGTTGCCGTACTCAGTCCGGTTAAGACGATGGATTGATGCGCGGCCCACATAAGGGTTAGCGCGGCCCGCTGCGTCAAGCGTATCGGTCAGGAATGCTACGAGTTCTGTCGCTAATTTAAGATCCGGACGAGGATTACCCGGCGGCGGCATTAGGCCGCCTCGGAGCTTCACGATGACGTTTTCGAAGATCTCGGGGTGCTGTGCTGCTTCCGCTAGATTCAGGTTTTCAAGTGTAAGGCCTGCTTCGGCCTCGGCCTGGCTGTGGCAGTCAAGACAAAAGCGATCCAAGGCTGCCCGGTAGTCGGCTACTTGGGACTGCGGTGTCGGCGAACAAGCCGAGCAGCAGATAGCGATTGCTGTTACAAAACTAGCCGTACCCAGGCGCATGCTCTCTCCTAACACTTAAGGCTCTTCGTGTAATGCCTAATTTAACAGATTCGCACAACAGATTATTCTTGATTCCCGCCCTTTATGGCTAAAAGAATGGGACAGGGATCGAGTCAATCGGCATCGGCCAGTGGCATACTTTGGCTGATCCAACTGCCGATCCCAAGGAATTCTGAATGCAACCGAGCGTCGACCCGACAATCAATACGCTACAAGCTCATATTCTCTCGCAAGAACACGACAATCCCAGGTCCAATGAGACCTTGTCCTGGATACTCTCCGCCCTGTCCATTTCGGCCAAAGCGATCGCTGCTCAGATACGCCGAGCTCGACTCATAGACGTATTGGGCAATGTCGGCAATGCCAATGTGCAAGGCGAACAACAGCAGAAGCTGGATGTACTGGCCAACGAAATTATGCTGCGAACGCTTGGTCGCCGTGACGATGTTGCGATTGTTGCGTCCGAAGAGAACGAAAATCCGGTATTCCTGCGGGATGGCGTAGATGGCAAGCGCCGCTTTTGCGTCTTGTTCGATCCGCTGGATGGCTCCTCCAATCTCGACGTGTGTGGCGGCGTCGGGACAATTTTCAGCATTGTCAGGCACGACCGCAGGGCGAATGATCCGATTGAATCGGTCCTGCAGGCTGGTTCGCGTCAAGTGGCCGCCGGCTACATACTGTACGGACCGTCGACGGTGTTTACGCTGACACTGGGGCGTGGCGTACAGATGTTCGTGCTTGATCCGTCTATCGGGGCCTTTCTCCGCGTTGAAGAAGACCTGCAGATGCCCGACGCACACAAGCATTATTCACTCAACGAAGGCAATCGGTTAAGTTTTCCGGACGGCTACCAAAACTACCTGCATTGGGCGCAGGAGCAGACATATTCTTCGCGATACGCAGGCGCAATGGTCGCGGACATTCACCGGATACTTCTAAAGGGCGGTGTGTTTCTTTATCCGCCAACCGCGAAGGCGCCAAAGGGGAAACTACGCCTGCTCTACGAAGCGAACCCAATGGGCATGATCGTCGAACAAGCCGGCGGCCTGGCCATGGCGGCGCGTGACCAGCGCATATTGGATATCGAACCCACACAAGTTCACCAGCGAACGCCGGTCATTATGGGCAGCACTAAGGAAGTTGAAACAGTATTGAGTTTTCTTTAACCATTAGAGATCGACGCGCCGGCCAACTCGTAAACAGATGTCAAAGCCGACTGGTCGCTGCGTGCCTGCCGGCCAGATTGCCGCAGCATCCAGTTCGGCAGCCAGTTGCATGAGCGGATCGGGCGCGCGGTCCGCTATTAGACGCTTGTATGCAGACCAGGTTCGCACGTAACCAAACAGAGCTTCTCTATCCCATTCAGCATGAATTTCAAACTTCGGCGGATCCAGTTCTTGAAATGGAAATTCGATGTCGCGGTACTTGTTCATAATGACCTGGTTGCCTTCGGCCCAGTAAGGGTCAACTAAGTCAAGCAACAAAGGTTTCAACAACGCATCGATATCCTTATTAATGCGACAGTGAGAGTAGCCCCAGATCGCCACAACCGCATTAGGTTTCAGCAAGCGACTCAAGCGTTCATAAAACACTGGCAGATCAAACCAATGTGCACCTTGTGCAACTGTCACGAGATCGAAACGGCCCAGATCTTCAGGCAATTGCTCTGCAGCAATGACCGAATACTCGACGCGTTTGTGAGTCTCCGCAGCCTCGATTTGTTGCATGCTGTCGTCCGTTGCAAGCACATAATCAAAATAATCGGCTAGCGCGACTGCTGCCTGGCCGTTGCCTGTCGCGCAATCGAGCGCCCGTTCGCGCGACTCACATTGCTCAGCCAGAAACTGGTATAGCGCCTGCGGATAAACGGGCCGAAAGCGCCGGTAGGCGTCTGCTGTCAGGCCAAAGCTCGTGCGATTCTCGATAGACATTCGGCTAGACCACAGTCGGCGCAGCCAGCGTTCTATTCGGGATGGTCAAGGCCACCAAGTTCGCCGCGATTGAGACAGCCAGCATAACGGACACAATGGGCAGCAAACTACCGTCGTAAAACCTGCCTGCTAACCAACCGAAAACGCCGCCAAACGAAAACATCATGGTCGTATATACCGAGGATGCGCTGCCAGCAAGGCCAGTGAAGAAACTCATATAACGGGCCGAGCCAGCCGGCCCCACCAACCCTAAAGTTGCAACCGTGACAGCCAAGACCGGAACAATGATCCATATGGACGTAAAACCGAATACAACCAGGAGAAACAAACAGGCGGCGCCAACAATCTGAATTTTCAAGCCTGCGCGAAAAAACTTTCCGGCGTTGCCCGTAGATAAACGTTGCATACTGAAAAGATTCATCGACATGAACCCGACGACGCTAACACCGAACACGATTGGAAAGACTGTCGGGGAAAGGTCAAAAAACTGCAGGTAGATTATCGAGGCATTGGTGACGAAGGTCATCAATACAGCCGCCGACAATGCCATTGATATCGCATAGCGAATAGGCAGTGCAGAACCGTCAACGCGCCTCGCCACTACTTCTTTGCACTGAACAAACAGCGCGGTTATAGACAAGTCTCGCCAGGTTCCTGGGCGTGTTTCGCCGATCAGAAATACGTACATCATCAACAGCGCGAGCGCATACAACGCTTTGAAAATGAAAATGAACCACCAACCCATCGGCAGCAACAACGAACCCAGCGTCGGCGCAACCAATGGCGCAACCAGGACAATCATTGTTACCGTCGCAAAGCGCCTACCTAGTTCTTCCATTGGATAGATGTCGCGCACCAAAGCCATGCAAATCACTGTAGAAAACCCGCCGCCGATTGCCTGCAAGAACCGCAGTGCCATCAATTGCTCGACTGTTGTGGTCAACGTCATTGCCAGCGTCGTAATTACGTAGACCGAAAGACCCACATAGCCAATGCGTTTTCTGCCCACTTGATCGGAAAACGCCCCACCGAAAAACTGACCGAATGCATAGCCGACCAGAAAAACGCTAAGCGTATTGTTTAAACTCACGATATCGCTGTCAAAGTACTCCACCATTGCGGGAATCGCTGGCAAATAGGCGTCCATGCTGAGCGGTCCGACTGCAACGAGCGCACCGATGAAGTAAATCAGATAACCGGGGATGGGTTTCAATTCTTGTACTCATGCAAAAAACGCCAAAGCGTGGCTGTATCGAGCGCGTGATCTATTCGCCCGCTCATTAGTAGTTCAGGCAACTCTGAAACCGGAACCAACTCAACTTCCGTGTGTTCAGTGCTGGTATGTTGGATTTCTCCCACGCGCCGGACATCGCGCGCATAAAAGGAATACATGCGATTCGTAAACAGTGCCGGATTCGGCCGCAGCACTCCCATCGGCTGCAGATTACCGGCCACATACCCCGTTTCCTCAAGACATTCGCGCGCAGCTGCTTCGACTGGGCGCTCCCCTGGCTCCATCAGCCCGGCGGGCGCCTCCAGCGAAAGCTCACCGGATCCATGCCGGAACTGTCGAACTAGAACGACTCGGTCGTCAGATGTCACTGGCACGATATGTACCCAGTCCACGCAGCGAATGCGAAAAAACTCATGGATAGATTCGTCCTCAGGGGACCGCGAGGCCAGCGACTCGACCGAAAATATCCTGCAATCGAGCAGATGCTGATGGGACAGCTCCGCCCATGGCTTAACGCGGTTCATTGCTTGCCAGATCTGTTCGGACGTTATCCGGCAAACTCAAGGATTCCGCGCTGCCGGCGCCGGGCATCAGCGCGATCAACGCTACCGTCTGCAACATCACAAGGCTCCAAGGACCCGCCGGTGCAGAGCCTGCTAACCCATGGCGGTACCTATTTGATAGGTGAAAAGCGCGCCAGTGTAACCGAGCAATGTCATGTAGGCCCAGGCGAAGACGGGCCAACGCCAGCTGTTCGTCTCACGCCGAATCACGGCCAACGTCGCTGCACACTGCAGACACCATGCATAAAACAGCAACAGCCCCAGGACCATCGGCATGGTGAATACCTTGGAACCGTCCGGCCAGCTTGCTTGAGCCAACCGTGCCGCCAAGCTCTCTTCTTCAGCGTCTTCGCCTAATGCGTAGATTGTCCCAAGCACCGCCACGACAACTTCTCGAGCCGGAAAGCCAGCAATCACCGCTGCAGATACACGCCAATCCCAACCGAGCGGCACGAACACAGGCTCGACAAACTGCCCCGCGCGTCCGAGCCAGCTCTGCTCCAGATGTTGCGCAGCGGCTTCATTCCTGATTTCCTGCAGCCGCGCTTCGAGCGCCTCACCGGTCAATACCTGACTGGCTTGGGCGCTCGCTGCGGATTCCGACAGTTGCACTTCTGCGGAGCGCGGAAAATAAGCCAAACCCCAAACCAGGACCGCAACGACAAAAATGACGGTACCGGCGCGACGCAGAAAAATCCGCACTCGATCGAGAAGCTTCAACGCAACCGAGCGAAGATCGGGCACGCGAAATTCGGGTAAGGCCAGCATAAAAGCGGGACTCGCTCCCCGCAGCGCCGTGCGCTTCAATACCAACGCTGTGACCACGCCGCCGACGATGCCAATGCCATAGAGACTGAACAGTACAACGCCTTGTAGATTAAAAAAACCAATGCGCTGCCCCGGAACGAACGCCGCAATCATCAGTGCATAGATTGGCAACCGAGCCGAACAAGTCATAAACGGTGCCGCCATTATGGTCGCAATTCGATCACGTCGATCGGGGATCACGCGCGTCGCCATAATGGATGGGACGGCACAGGCGAAACTCGACAACAGCGGTATAACAGACTGCCCCGAAAGCTCTATCGCACGCATCGCTCGATCTACAAGAAAAGCGGCTCGTGCAAGATAGCCCGTGTCCTCCATCAAGATGATGAACAAGAACAAAATGATGATCTGCGGCAAAAAAATAATGACGCTGCCAACGCCTCCAATGACGCCGTCGACGATAAAGCTCTGTACTGGCCCGTCGGGCAGCCAGCTGCCGATCCACGCCCCAACGGCGCCCATGCCGGCATCGATCAAATCCATGAACGGGGTAGCCCACGCAAATACGGCCTGAAAAACCAACGCCATGATCAAGATGAATAATGCAGTCGCCGGCCACGGTTGGTTGATCCACTCGATTACCGCAGCGCGTTTCTGGTGCAGCCCGCTGGCGCGTATCTGCACGTCTTGCAACGCTTGATTCACCCACGCATAACGTTGCCGTGCCTCGACAGCGAGTGGCGGCTGAGTGCCGCACAGCTGCTGCCGATACTCCGCCGCCTGCGCCAATACAGCCGAACTCGGCAGCGGACTGCCCAGTTCCTGAATCAGCTCGGGCCCGCTCAAAACAAGCCGTTCGAGTTCCAGGCGATTGAGCTCGTGAGCGCCATCGTCAGTCAATGGCGCCAGCGCATCAACGGCCTCCGCCAAATCCGGCCATGCACGCAACGGCTGCGAAGGTGGCGCATCGACAAGCTCGGCCAGGCCTGCCGTGAGTGTATCGAAGCCACGCCCGGTCGTTGCGACAACCGGATAAATGGGCACGCCGCCAAGCACTTGGCCGAGCCGTTCGGTGTCGATGACGGTGCCGTCACGTTCAGCCGCATCTATCATCGTTAATGCAACAGCCAACGGACGGCCAAGGGCCGCAAGCTGCTGAATGAGAAACAGCCCCTGATACAGGCGCGTCGCGTCGATCACT
>JAHEEO010000182.1 GCA_024640665.1 Rhodospirillales bacterium
TTTGTGAGTCGGAAGGCGAACGACTGGAGTCAGAGCTTTCGATGATTCGGTACATCGCATGGGCGATACCTTCGGTTGGGTTTATTGGCACTGTGCGCGGAATCGGACAGGCCCTTGGGGAAGCTCACCGCGCCGTAGAAGGAGATATTGCGGGCGTCACAGAAAATCTCGGCGTTGCGTTTAATTCCACTTTTATCGCGCTGCTGATCTCTATCGTCGTAATGTTTCTGGTCCACCAGCTGCAGTCACTGCAGGAGCGACAAGTCTTCGATACTCAATTCTATGTGGACCACAATCTGATTCGTCATATGCATGGTCAGGGCCGGGCTTAGGCACCTGCTGTGAGTAAGCTCGCCATAGAGTTCAATGATGCCGGAATCCTGGCAGCCAAGCCCGGGAAGATTCTCGCAGAAGAGCCGGGTTATGCGCTTGTTGATCAATCCGGCGTGCTAACTGGCCGCGCAGCGTATGCTAAATCGCGGTTGCAGCCGTCTAACGTCAGCACTCGTCATTGGGCAGAGTTATCGGCCGATGCGAGCGGTGCGCGGGCGGCCAACAGCGCAGAGCTGGCTTATGAACAGCTGCGGCGTTTGTGGGAGCAATTCTCGAGCGCGACAAGTGAAGTGCTGTTCGTTGTGCCTGGCGCTTATGATGCCAGCCAGTTGGGATTGCTGCTGGGCTTGGCTCAGGAATGTGAAATCCCGGTTACCTCGATGGTGGAAAGTTCTGTTGCAGCCAGCACTTGTGAATACCCCGGCCGCACGCTGTTTTCCGTCGATGTCAGCTTGCACCAAATATCGCTTACGGAAATCGATCAGGGTAAACATGCCTCGGTAAAGGCGCATCACAGCATTGAATCGCACGGCGTCATTGCATTTTACGATGTCGTTGCAAAAGCCATTGCGGAGCGGTTCGTTCTGTCGACGCGGTTCGATCCTTTGCATCGGGCATCGACCGAGCAGCAACTGTACGATAATTTGCCCGCGTGGCTCGCTGCTTTGCATCAAGGCAACGCTGTAAACGCGGAGATTTCGAACGAAATGGAAGTGTTAACTGCGTTGATAGAGCCGCAACAAGTTCGCGGCGCATGCGTGAGGTTTTATCGGCAGATTATCGGTTTGATCACGAGCAACCGACCTGCATCCGGCCCCGTCGTCGTGCAGTTGTCGAGTCGCCTGGCGAGTCTGCCCGGACTGATTACGGAGCTTGGGCGCCTTGAAGATGCCGAGATCGTTGCATTGTCCGCCGGTCACGCACCTTTTGCTGCATTAGCGCGCGTCAACGGCATGGCCAGGTCGGCAGAGGGCGTTCGACTTCTCAAACGGATGCCGTTTTCGGAGCAAGCGGCGCCTTATGAGGCTAGAGCCGTCACGCCATCTGCTCAACCTGAAAAGAAAAAGCCGACACATATCGTATTTGCAGGTGTCGCGCATGGCCTCCAAAAAGGCCGCATCGCCGTAGGCAGCCGAGCAAACAATAATGCTCCAACGATTGTCATCGATGATGTGGCAGGCTTGGCTGAAGCGCATTGTGTTGTGCAATGGCAAGGCAGCGCACTGCGTCTGCAGGATCTGAGCGGCGGCAGAACATCAGTTAATGGGCGCATTGTCGAAGAGTCGGTCGAGCTGAATATTGGTGACGTAATAGAGATCGGTTCGCCCAGCGTGCAATTGCACGTTGTGATCGTCGAGGCGGCAAATGGCGCGTAGATCGATAAATGTTATTTCGATGTCGTTTCTCGATGCCATAACTTGTGGTTTTGGAGCCGTAATACTGTTTTTCATGATTATCGTGGCGAATATCGATCTGCGTCACGACGAGACATTGCGAGAGGTTTCAGCGGAAACGGATCGCATGCGTATTCGCGTGACCGCTGGGCGCAAGAATCTGGTGCAATTGCGCGAAGCCGTGGCAGATGAAATACAGGACTTGGCTTCAATTCAGGCAATGCGTGATCAAATAATTGAAGAGATTCGCCGCACCGAAGATGAAGCAGAGAATCTCGACGATAGCGATGAGTCCCGTCGTGAAGCAATCGAAGCACTCCGCGCCGAACTCGACGAATTGCAGTCGGAGATTGAACGACAGTCTGCTGCCAGCATTTCTGCAGAAGAGGCCGGTAATCGCATTCGTAGCGTAACCGGCGAAGGCAATCGTCAGTATTTGACCGGCTTGCGCATGGGGGGCGAGCGTATTCTGATACTGGTAGATGCCTCGACCAGCATGCTGGACAAGACGCTCGTCAATATCCTGAGGCGCCGCAATCAACCTATAGAGCAACAGATGCGTGCGCCGAAGTGGCGTCAAGCAGTCAATACAGTCGATTGGCTCACTGCCCAGATCGTGCCCGGAACTCAAGTGCAGATTATTGCCTTTAATGATCAGGTCTATTCGATGTTCGAAGGGAGTGAAGGTCGCTGGGTCACGGTGACCGATGGATCGAACTTGGAGGCTGCTGTACAGAATCTGCGAATTTCTGCGCCGAACGGTCCGACTAGTTTGCATGCGGCGTTTAATGCGGCGCGACAGATGGATCCGATTCCGGACAATATATATCTGTTGGTCGATGGGCTACCGACGATGGGCGAAGTCGCTCCGACTCGTGCCGGTGTATCAAGTCGCCAACGCGTCGGCCATTTCGATCGGGCTGTCCGCCAGCTGCCGTTCGATGTGCCGATCAATGTCATCTTGTTTCCGATGGAAGGCGATCCGATTGCCGCCCCGCGTTACTGGCAATTGGCGCTGAGAACCGGCGGCGCACTTTTAGCACCCTCGGAGGACTGGCCATGAGACGGAAGAAACGCGTCGTCGAAACGCTTAATCTCTCTTTTCTGGATGCCATTTCTTGCGGCTTTGGAGCCGTTATTTTATTGCTTGTCATTGTAAAGATTTATGAGCCTATTCGACTCGAAGAGAGCCAGCTGGAGCTTGACTTGCTGGTTGCCCAATACGAAGAAGAGCTGAATCAGATAATCGGTGAGACCAACCGGCTGGAGCGCGAAAGGCAATCTACGACAGAAGCATTGGTCATGGATCAGAGTCAGATTCGGGAACTTCAGCGCCGCTTGGCAGAAATCCGCTCGACGATGCTTGAGCGGCGTGACGATGCAGAGTTTTCTTCAGAGCTCGCGGGACGGCTGGCTCAGGCAAAACAAAGTTTGACCGACGAAATGCAGCGCTTGTTGGCCGATTATCGACCGCCATTGGATGACTACAAAGTTGGTGGAATTCCGGTCGATAGCGAATACATTATCTTCATCATTGATACGTCCGGAAGCATGCGGAGCTATGCCTGGGATCGAGTGCAGCAGCAAATCAGTGAGACCCTGGAGGTCTATCCGACCGTCAAGGGAATCCAGGTTCTGAACGATGAAGGGCAGTACATGTTCCGCAGTTATCGCGGTGAATGGATTCCAGATACGCCAGCGCAGCGTGAAGCGATCATAGAGCGCTTACGGGGCTGGCGAGCCGTATCGAACTCGAGTCCGCGAGAAGGCATCTTGGCAGCGATTGATGCGTTTTCCGATCCTGATAAGAAAATTTCATTGTATGTCTACAGTGACGATTTCTCGCCAGGCGCGGGCAGCATTAATGCCGTTGTTCGAGAAGTCGATCGCCGCAATGCGATTGACGCAGAGGGGAATAAACGGGTTCGAATCCATGCTGTCGCGTTCCCGGTCTATTTTGAAGTGACGGGCAATGAACTCCTGACTGCTGCAGACTTTGCAATCTTGATGCGCGCTTTGTGCTTGCGTAACGGCGGCACCTTCGTGGCGCTGCCATCGCGCCGGGATATTTAGCGCGCCTGCCATATTTCGTCATTATTCGTCATCGGGCTGCCTCAAGATTCCCACTGTCTTTACCTTTCTTTTCGCTTAACTGTGTACGTGGCAATCATCACAGCACTTTAGGAGTGAATCATGAAGAAAGGAATTTTGACGGTCATCGCTATCAGTCTCGTTAGTGCGCCGGCGTTTGCGGCTGACAAAGCCGGCAACAAAAAGCCAGAGGCGGTTGGAGTTGGCGGAGGTCTAGCAGTCGGTGCCGTCTTGGGCGGTCCAATCGGGGCCATAGTCGGGGCTGCACTGGGAGGCTGGGTCGGAGACAAGTTCAGCAGGGAACAAACTGCGCGTACTGAAGTGGAGTTTCGCTACGAGCTTGCTCAGGCAGATGTCGATGCGCTGCAGTCCGAACTCAGCGGCAGTGAGCGTCGAATCGCGCAAATGCAGGCGGAGATTGCTGCCGAGGAACGCGCCTATCGACGAGCACTACAGCAGGCACTCAACGCAGAGGTGTTCTTTCGCACCGGCGAATCGAGCCTGCATGAGGAGTCAGTTAAACGGCTAGGCGAGATTGCGCGCGTCGTTGGGTCAATGGATGGATTCATCGTCCGTTTGGCAGGTCACGCAGATAATCGCGGCGACGCGGAATACAACGAACAGTTGTCTGCGGAACGAGCTGTGGCGGTCAGAGACGCCATGATCGCAGCCGGGTTTCCAAACAACCGCATTTCGATAACAGCTGAAGGTGAAAACCTGTCGCAGGCTGCCGAAGGTGATTTGGATGCGATGGCACTGGAGCGCCGCGTACAGATCGAGTTGGTGAGCGCAGATGACCGGTTGGTCGCGCAGCAGCCATAAACACTAACGCCGTGCCGTAGAGGAGGGGTAAGGCCCTTCCGAGTGAGGTATCACTCGGGAGGGTTTTGCCTTTTCTTGCTTACTAGCCATGGGCTCAATAATTCGACAAGGTCGGGAATCTGCGCTGTCGATTCGGGTATTCCGGCCTCGGGAGCGCCGGCGTTCATTCTTGGCATCAGCGCGAGCGGTGTGTCAGAACTGAACTGCCTGATCGATTCGAGCGTTGTCTCGGTCGGCATCGGCTCTTCGACTGACTGATTCACGATAATTGCAGCGATGGCGATACCCTTTGTGCGTATTGCGTCGATTGCCGTCAGCGCATGGCTGATTGCGCCCAGATAGCTACCGACTACCAGAATTGCTGGAATATTGAGCCGGCTGATCCAGTCGATTACTGTGTAATGCGCATTCAGCGGCACCATGACACCGCCAATTCCCTCGATAATGCGCACGTCGATTGCATTGGGACGCATACAAAATTTGACGATCTCGTCTAATTCGAGGTGGCGACTCTCTCGTCTCGCTGCGATATGCGGCGATAAGGGTTGTGAGAATCGCCATGGCGAGCATGCATCAACGTTTGCCTGCGTATATGGCCTTCCCAATGCGGCAATGAGTCGCGCCGTATCGGTTGCTGGGGAATCATCGAAACCAGTCGCCACCGGTTTGAGTGCTTCACACCGCAAGCCAGCGGCTCGAAGCTGTGTCAGCAGAATTTCAGTTATAAATGTCTTGCCTGTGTCTGTGCCAGAAGACGTTACAAAAAAGCTATTCATAGGCATTCAAAATTCCGCTTACGATTTGGGCAACCTTGTCTATGTCTTTTGTATTGTGCTGCGCGGAGAATGCAAAGCGCAGGCGCGCAGTGCCGCGGGCAACAGTCGGTGGGCGGATC
The DNA here is from genome assembly GCA_024640665.1 of Rhodospirillales bacterium. GTDB lineage: Bacteria > Pseudomonadota > Gammaproteobacteria > Steroidobacterales > Rariloculaceae > JAHEEO01. The sequence goes on from JAHEEO010000182.1 coordinate 5,536, forward strand.
GCCGGCACAAAATATCCCGCATCAAGCAAGCGCTCGCTGGCAGTCAGCGCTCTTTCTGCGCTACCGAGTATTAGCGGAACAATTGCAGAGCGAGCGGTATCTGCACCGATCGCCTGGGTAAAGCGCTGCGCGTTTTCGAGTGGACGAATGGTAAGTTCCGGCTGAGTTTCAATGATCTCCAGTGCTGCTTGCGCTGCAGCCACGGTTCCCGGTGGCAGTCCCGTGGAATAGATAAAAGTCCGCGCTCTATTGCGCAGAAAATCGCACACAATCTGACTCGCGCAAACATATCCGCCATAGACACCTACTGCTTTGGAGAGCGTGCCCATCTGCAGGTCGATAATTGTTTGCGACGGCGTCGTAAACGTCGAGCCGCGACCGTTGCCCACTACACCGAGTCCATGAGCGTCATCGCACAGCAGCCACGCGGAGTGCCGCTGAGCCAGATTCCTTAACTCATGCAGCGGCGCCAAATCTCCGTCCATACTGAATACGCCCTCGGTTAGGACGAGAGCGTTACGATGGTGTTGGCGCTGGTTTTGCAATATCTCGGCGCAGTGATCGACGTCATTGTGACGAAACTTTTCAAGTCTTGCGCCAGAAAGCTTGGCACCGCTGATCAGGCATGAATGCGAATACTCGTCGAGCAGGATAAGGTCCCGAGAGCCGGCGAGTGCAGTAACCGTTCCTAGGTTGGTGAGATATCCGCTGCCAAAAACAACTGCGTCCTCCGTTGCTTTCAACCGCGCAAGTGTCCGTTCCAGTTTTGTGTACTCTGGGTGATTCCCGCTGATCAAAC
>JAHEEO010000183.1 GCA_024640665.1 Rhodospirillales bacterium
CACTACGGGCTCGATAAAGTAAAAGAGCGCATTCTCGAGTACTTGGCGGTTCAGCAACGCGTTAAGAAACTGCGTGGTCCGATCCTTTGTTTGGTCGGTCCCCCAGGCGTGGGCAAGACGTCATTAGGGCAGAGCATCGCACGGGCGACCCATAGAAAATTCATAAGAATGTCCTTGGGCGGCGTGCGAGACGAAGCCGAGATACGCGGTCATCGGCGCACATATATCGGTTCGATGCCGGGTAAGATCGTACAAAACCTCGGTAAGGTGAAGGTTCGTAACCCCTTGTTCCTGTTAGATGAAGTCGACAAGATGTCGATGGATTTTCGTGGCGATCCGTCGTCCGCTTTGCTGGAAGTGCTCGACCCCGAACAAAACGGAACCTTTAACGACCATTATCTGGAAGTCGATTTCGATTTGTCAGAAGTGATGTTTGTTTGCACGGCCAACAGCCTGAATATCCCGGCGCCATTATTGGATCGAATGGAAGTTATTCGAATTCCTGGTTACACAGAAGACGAAAAACACAACATAGCGCGACGTTATTTGATTCCAAAACAAATGAAGCAGAACGGGCTCAAAGATGGCGAGTTGACGATTTCCGACGCGGCCATCACCGATACCATTCGCTTTTACACGCGGGAAGCCGGCGTGCGCAATCTAGAACGCGAAATGGCGACGATTTGCCGCAAGGTTGTAAAGCAAGTGCTCGAGCGACCGCGCAAGAATGCGGTTCGTGTTACCGATTCAAATCTGTCGAAATATCTGGGCGTCCCTCGCTTCCGTTACGGACGTGCCGAAGAGAACGATCAGGTCGGTCAGGTAACCGGTTTGGCCTGGACGGAGGTCGGTGGCGAACTGCTGACGATCGAAGCAGCCATCGTTCCTGGAAAGGGCAAGCTGATACAAACCGGCCAGCTCGGTGATGTCATGCAAGAGTCGATACAGGCCGCGATGACTGTGGTTCGAGGTCGCGCAGAATCCTTAGGGATCGACGCTGACTTTCAGCAAAAATACGATGTGCACGTGCACGTGCCGGAAGGCGCAACGCCGAAGGATGGGCCTTCCGCCGGCATCGGAATGTGCGTGGCATTAGTCTCTGCGTTAACAAAAATTCCGGCTAAGGCGAATGTCGCAATGACCGGCGAAATAACCTTGCGAGGCGAAATTTTGCCAATCGGCGGTTTGAAAGAAAAGTTGCTTGCAGCTCACAGAGGTGGGATAGACACTGTGTTGATACCTGCGGACAACGAAAAAGACATGGCGGAAATACCGAAGAACATCAAGGACAAGCTGACTGTAATTCCAGTGAAATGGATAGACGAAGTGCTCGAACTTGCCATGCGCAATGCGCCGCGGCCGCAACGCCCAGCGGCTTCCGGGACTGCCGAAGCAGAGGCGGCAAGCGTCGAAGCTGAAAAAATCAAAGCGCAATTGCCGCATTGAGGCGGACTCGTGAAGTTGACACGCTAAAATCCGGCTTGGTATAAGGTCAGCGTCTTTGGGGTAGGCATCGCGTTTATCGGACGCGTGGGGAATGCTGTAGTCTCAATTTCAATGCTTATGGTTAGATGCCTTACGGCATCTTTTGGAATTAACGGTTTTTTCTACATTGGGTCACAAGGGTTACGAATGAACAAAGCTGAACTCGTTGAAGCGGTAGCCGACTCTGCAGGTCTTTCAAAGGCTGATGCAGGTCGTGCAGTTGATGCAGTCGTCGAAGCAGTTACGGGCTCACTCCAAAAGGGTGAGCAAGTTGCTGTGGTTGGCTTCGGCACATTTAGCGTGAAGTCTCGCGCAGCACGCACGGGGCGCAATCCGCGTACCGGCGAAGCAATCAAGATTGCTGCAAGTAAAGTACCTGGGTTTAAAGCTGGTAAGGCTTTAAAAGACGCTGTAAACTGACCGGCTCTGTCCCAGGGGTGCTTAGCTCAGCTGGGAGAGCGTCTCGTTTACACCGAGAAGGTCGGGGGTTCGATCCCCTCAGCACCCACCAGAAATGAGCCGGAGTGGTAGTTCAGCTGGTTAGAATACCGGCCTGTCACGCCGGGGGTCGCGGGTTCGAGTCCCGTCCACTCCGCCAACAGCTGAAAAGAAGGGCAGATTTATTATCCGTAAGTGGGTGTAGGTCTGTCCTTCTTACTTTGTGACACTATGTTGACGGCGCGTTTTAAGTCGAGCGAAAAACTATGCTACAGGCAATGCGAGAAGGAGTTGGGCGCGGGGTCGCAGTTGTTATTCTCTCGATCATCGCTCTCGGTTTTATCTTTTTCGGTGTCGATTTTACCGGCACAACCAGCACGTTTGCTGCGCGAGTCAACGGCGAAACGATTCCGCTGTTGGAATTCGAGCGCGTTTTGCAAGACGAGCTTTCTCAATATCAACAAGCGTATCGTATCGAACTGACTGACGACTTTCGCCGTCAAATTCGCGGCAATGTTGTTGAAAACATGGTGCGCAATCTCGTGCTCGAGCAGCGCGTTGAAGAGAGTGGATACCGCGTTTCCGATGCGCGCGTCCTTGCCTCTATTCGCGCGACACCCGCCTTTCAAGTCGGCGGCGAATTTGTTGCCGATGTTTACCGGACGCGCCTTGCAACGAGCGGCATCGTGCCTATCCAGTACGAAGAACAAGAGCGCACGCGCCTCGCGCTTCAAGATTTGCAGGACGGAATTATCAATTCCACATTCCTAACGCCCGCAGAGTTTCGGGCGTACATCGAACTTACCCAGCAGCGTCGTCAAATTGCCTACGCAGCCTTTAATGCCGAAGACTTTTCCGACGGCATCGAAATTAGCGACGCGGAAGTTGCAGCGTACTACGCAGATAACGGCGCGCTTTATATGACTGAGGAATCAGTCGATTTCGAATATGTCGAAATCGCTTTAGCGGACATCGCTGCTAATACCAGCATTTCGGAAGAGGAGCTGCGTGAGTATTACGACGACGAGCGAGATCTGTTTGCGACTGAAGAAGAACGCAGCGTCCGCCACATTCTAATAGTCGAAGACGACGCAGCCGCTGCGAATTCGCGGGCGGATGAAGTGCTGGCACGCTTGGAAGCCGGCGAGTCCTTTGAAGATCTCGCCAGTGAAGTGTCCGATGACCCGGGCACCAGAGCCCAGGGCGGCGATCTTGGCCGGATTGTCCGAGGCATGCTGGTCGGTCCGTTCGAGGATGCTGTTTTCGATATGGCCGAAGGCGAAGTGCGTGGCCCCGTTCGATCTGACTTCGGTGTTCATATCATTCGTCTGGATGCCATTTCCGCCGGCGATACGCAGTCGTTCGAGGCTGTGCGTGACGACCTACTTAGTCGGCTGCGAACTCAGCGCGCCGAAGATGCGTTCTATGACTTGGCCAATACGCTGGGCGATCGCGCGTTCTACGCGGAAGGCGATCTTGCAGCGATTGCGGCTGAGATGATGCTGCCATTGATAACAGTCACCGAATTTCCGCGCACCGGCGACCTGGATATGTTTACCAACAGCGCGGCTGTTGTGCAGGCGGCATTTTCTGATGACGTGCTTTCACAGGGGCGCAACAGCGATCTCATTGAATTGAGCGAAGACAACGTCATGGTTTTGCGCGTCGTGGCTCACAACGAGCCTGTGCAGCAAGCGTTAGACGATGTGCGCGAAGAAATCGTGGCCGAGTTAACCCGCACGGCTGCCGCCCAGCTCGCACGCGATGCTGCTGAGACATTTCGGGCTGAGGTCGATATGGCTGAAGATCTCGCAGCAGCGGCGGCGGCGCGCGGCGGTACCTGGAGCGAGCCCATCTGGATTGGTCGCGGTGACGCCAGTGTCCCGACGCAGGTTGTCAGTCGTGTATTTGCGTTGAGTGCGCCCACCGCGGGCGACGCGCGGTGGGAAAATGTCTTGCTGCCGACCGGTGACGAGGTTGTCGTTGCACTGTATGCCGTTGAAGCAGGTGCGCCTGAGGCTATACCGCGCGAAGATCGTGACGAGCGACAGCGCGGGCTTGGAGAACAGGCGGGCGTTATCGAGTTGGCTGGCTACGCAGCCGCTGCGCGTGAAGCAGCGACCGTCCGGATTCCGAGCGAAGTACTCGATCCAGTTTTCTACTAGCCACCGGGTTCTTTTGGTTCGCGCGCGGCAGCGCAAAAGCTGCGCTCGTTAGGGCGATTTTTTCAACGGTTTATGTCGACGGCATGCCGATGATGTTATAGCCAGCATCGGCGTAAATGATCTGGCCGGTAATTGCTGACGCTAGATCCGAGCATAGGAATGCGGCCGCATTGCCTACTTCGTGGATCCCAACATTGCGTTTCAACGGTGCCACATCTGCAACCTGCGCTAGCATTTCACGTATGCCTTTAATGCCGGACGCGGCGAGCGTTCGGATGGGACCTGCAGAAATTGCATTTACGCGGATATTATCCGCGCCGAGATCCTGCGCGAGAAAGCGAACGTTCGCTTCCAGACTTGCTTTGGCAAGACCCATTACGTTGTAGTTTGGCAGAGTACGTGTCGAGCCGAGATAGCTCAGAGTCAGCATGGCTCCAGCTTTGTCTTTCATGAAATGCTGTGACTTTTGCGCAAGCGCGGCAAAACTGTAGCTGGAAACATCGTGCGCAATTCGGAAACCTTCTCGATTGACGACGTCGACGAATCGGCCATCGAGTTGGTCCGCCGGCGCATATGCAACAGAGTGCACGAGAATATCGAAGCTGTCCCAGCTTTTGCGCAGCCCATCGAAGAAGGCATCGATGTCGGCGTCATCGCCTACATCCATCGGTAATGCGATATCGCTGTCGAGCTCTGCGGCCATTTTTTTAACGCGGCCTTCCAGCTTGTCGTTTTGGTAATTGAACGCGAGTTCGGCACCTTCGCGACGCATGGCGCTGGCGATGCCCCATGCAATTGAGCGATTGCTGGCAAGACCGACAATTAGCGCACGTTTACCGGCCAAGAAACTCATCGCGTTCTCCTTTGAGCTCGGATCACGAACTCTGCTCTGTTACGTCAACGTGCAGCACGAGCCGTTGACCGGGTTGTAAATAGTCGTTGACGGAAATGCTGTTCCATTCGATCAGCTTGTTGACAGTCACTCGAAATCTTTGCGCAATTGCTGCCAGCGAATCGCCTCGCCGAACACGATAGTTGATTTGCCTGAGCGCATTGATTTGACTGAGCGCATTGACTTGACTGGCGGCTTGAGTCGGAACCGCGGCGTCCGACCATACGACGAGTTCTCGGCCGACACTGAGCACGTCACCTGGCGCCATGGCATTCCAGCGAGCGAGTTCGCGCGTATCGACGCCATACTGTTGGGCGATGGACCACAGCGAATCGCCTCTGCGGACCGTATACGCGCGCTGCGTGCCATTGCGTGGCACGGATTGCGTTTGTGTGCGTCGGGCATCCACCGTTGCGGTATAGGCTTCGATTGATTGCATGGCATGCGGTACCAACAGGTAATCGCCTGCTCGAATGGTGTTGCCGCGAATGTCGTTGGCGGCTCGTAATACCTCAGGCGTAGTGTCGTAGCCGCGTGCGATAACGATTAGCGACTCGCCACGAGCGATTCTGTGTCGCGTCCATTGGACACGTTCGTTCTCGGCGAGTGATTGCAGGGCGGCGGAAAAGCTCTCCGCAGCCTCTATCGGAACAACGAGCCGATGCGGTCCGTCCGGATCCGTAGCCCAGCGGTTGATGCCCGGGTTCAGCTGATACAGCGCGTCAACGTTCAGTTCGGCCAGGGCCGCCGCGAGCGTCATGTCAATTTGTCCGCCCGTCTCCACAGCCGCTAGGCGGGGGCTGTTCTCAATGACCGGCAGGTCTGGGGAGTTGTCGTCGCGGCCGGCAACGAGGTCGCGCACTGCGAGTAAGCGAGGTACGTATGTGCGCGTTTCGCGCGGCAGATATCGCCGGATGCCCCAGAAGTCTTCGGCTTCGCCGGCGGCGCGAGCACGTTTCAAAGCCCGCGCAACATTGCCCTCGCCGGAGTTGTAGCCCGCAACCGCCAGCAGCCAGTCACCGCCGAACTGCTGGTGCAGCGACTCCAAGTAGTCGAGAGCGGCACGCGTTGACTCGAAGAGATCGCGTCGACCGTCGTACCACCAGTTCTGTTTCAGTCCGAGTCTTTCGCCAGTGCCTGGAATAATTTGCCAGAGTCCGGCGGCTCTGCCGTGGGAATACGCAAAAGGATCGTAGGCGCTTTCGACTATGGGTAACAACGCGAGATCGCTCGGCATGCCCCGCTCTTTCAGCGCCTCGGCGATGTGATACAAAATAGGTTCTGCGCGCGCAAAAACGCGCTGCAGG
>JAHEEO010000184.1 GCA_024640665.1 Rhodospirillales bacterium
AATGATAGAAATTCGCATCGCGGTCCCCCTTAATGTCGTCAGTATAGCCATCCCGATAAGTGCGCCGCGAGCCCGGCCGAACTCGCGGCGCCGAGCGTTGGCGCCTTCGCAGCGGCAACCGCGGCTGCTGCGAATTTCCGCGTTTGTCGAGCGGTACATATATAATGAACTATTCGGCAGCGAATTCGGCGCCAAGTCAGTTATTGTGAGTTTTTCGCTAACGTAGGTTTAGGAGCAGCCAGAGTGGCATTGCAGTCTCGCAGACAAGTAATGCGTGCAGCCATGCACGGCGCGGCGGGCTTGTGTTTGGCGCCGCTGGCTTCCCGTGTTGCTCCGGTGTACGCGCAAAGTGCTGCGCCGGCGTTCGATGCCGTGACACTATCAGAACGCCTTTATTTATTGACGTCTGCCGGTCAGGCAAACGTTGTCGCACAGACGCAGCCCGATGGTGTTGTCCTCGTTGACGGCGCGGCGGCGAATGTCGCCGAGGCGTTGCTGGATACGGTGGCTGGTTTACCGGCGAGCGGGGCTATTCACTCGTTATTCAATACGCATTGGCACCCGCAACAAACCGGCCTTAATGAACGCCTCGGCGCGGAGGGCGCGACGATTATCGCGCATGAAAATACCCGCTTGTGGCTGACGACCGATATCACATACCCATGGGACGATCAGTCGTTCGCGCCGTTGTCGAAGGCGGCGCAGCCGAATCTATCTTTTTATGACACTGGCGAACTGAATTCGCAGGTGCGTTACGGGTATTTGCGGCATGCGGCGCATACCGATGGTGATATGTACGTGCAGTTTCCCGAAGCGAACGTGCTGGTGGTTGGCGACACGGTATCCGGTGCAGGCTGGCCATTCGTGGACTGGTGGACTGGCGGGTGGATTGGCGGCATTGTCGGAAATCTCGAACTGCTGCTCGATTTAACGGATGCCCAGACGCGCGTCGTGCCCGCACGGGGCCGTGTGCTCAGCCGGGCCGATCTGCAATCACAGTATGAGATGTACAATATTGTCTATGAGCGTTTGTCGCGCATGCTGAACAGCGGCCGGGGTCCGGACGAAGCCGTGGCAGCAAAGCCAACTGAGGAATTCGACGCAATAATGGGTCCGCCAGACGAATTTGTTAGACGTGCCTTTGAGAGTCTCTGGGCATACTTGACACCGGATGCTGCATTGCCGCGGCGACAGTGGGGAGTTTTTGCGTGATCGGACGTAATGCCAGCTTGCACGTGCTAAAGGTCGCATTTTTCGCGGCGGGTGCGAGTCTCGCCGCAGGCTGCGGGCAAGGCGGCGGCAATGATGCGGCGCGCTTAGCGGCCGATGCGGATCAGCAGTGGGCTATGGTCGAGCGCTATTGCATCGATTGCCACAACAGCGCCGAGTATGCCGGTGAGCTGTCGTTCGATAGTCTTGGCCCGCAAGATATCGGTGAGCATGCCGAACTGTTCGAAAGGGCCGTGCGCAAGCTGCGCGGGCGGCTCATGCCGCCACCCACGGAACCACAGCCTGAAGAGGCCGCTGTATTTTCGTTCGTTTCTTGGCTCGAAGGAACGCTCGATGCGGCGGCTGGAATGAAACATATTCCCGAGCAAGTCGTATTGCACCGGCTCAATCGCAAAGAATATGCCAATGCGGTTCGCGATTTGTTGGCGGTCGATATCGATTCGGCAGAGTTGCTACCTCAGGACGACAGGGCCAACGGCTTCGACAATATTGCGCGTGCATTGCAGGTATCTCCGTCGTTTATCGAGCAATACATTATTGCTGCGCGCAGCGTTGCGTTGCGAGCGGTAGGTCGTCCCGATGCGCGTCCCGGCAGTCAGACTTACAACGCAGCGCCGGGGATGCAGCACACACATATCAAGGGTCTGCCGCTGGGTACGCGTGGCGGAATTGTCGCCGAACACGTTTTCCCTTCGGATGGTGAATACGTCATCGATATCGCCGACGTTGCCCGCCATATTTGGGGTAACGACATGGAATTCGAGAATTCGCTGGTCGTAACGCTCGATGGCAAGCTGTTGTACGAAACCGTGGTCGGCGGCGAAGCAGACATGAAGCGATTCGATCAGGTTCATGACGGCGCCCTCGATGCAATCAACTCGCGGCTGAAGAATATTCGCTTTAATGCCACTGCGGGTCCGCACAAGGTTGGGGTCACGTTTCGGCGCCGCACGTTTGCGGAATCTGACGACAGGCTGCAGATGTTTTTGCCCGGCGGCGGCCAGGATCGTGTGTACCGGATCAGTTCGTTTCAGGTCAGCGGTCCATACAACCCCACTGGGCTCAGCAACACGCCGAGCCGTGAAAGAATTTTCAGCTGTCATCCAAATAACGGCGACGACGAACAACTGTGCGCAGATGAGATTATTTCAAGAATCGGAGCGCAGGCTTATCGTCGCCCGTTGTCTGAAGCTGACCTTGCCGAAATTTTGCAGTATTTCAATGACGGTTTGGCCGACAACGGCTTCGAAGAAGGCATCCGCAGTGCAATTACCGGCATATTGGCCAGCCCGTTTTTCCTTTACCGGGGCGAGCGAATTCCGGAGGGCTTAAGTCCCGGCGAGTCTTACGCGATCGGTGACTTGGAGCTCGCCTCGAAGCTGTCGTTCTTTTTGTGGAATACCATTCCTGACGACGAACTCGTGGATTTGGCCGTTCGTGGTGAACTTGGCAACGATGCCGTGTTGAAGCAGCAAGTGGACCGGATGCTGGCTGATCCGCGCGCTAGTTCGCTGGGTAGTAATTTCGTCTACCAGTGGCTCGATCTGCAGCGCTTGGACGAGGTCGTGCCGGACCAGGCCGTGTTTCCTTATGCCTCTGGAAACGGTGATCCTCGGGCAGGGTTTCTTATGGAAGTGGCGTTATTTGCGCAGAGTATTTTCGATGCGGACCGCAGCGTCGTCGATTTGATGACGGCCGATCACACCTACGTAAACGAACGCGTTGCGCTGCACTATGGAATCCGCAGCGTGAAAGGAGAGCGCTTTCAGCGTGTTGAATTGGAACAGTCCGCTCGATGGGGGCTGTTGGGCAAAGGCGCGGTGTTAATGGCGGCAGCCTATCCAAACCGCACGTCGCCGGTTTTGCGCGGTGCGTTCATTTTAGAGCACATCAGCGGCACGCCGCCGGCAGCACCGCCACCCAATGTCGAGAATTTGCCCGAAGGTGACATTGGTACGACGAAGGCGCGGACAGTTCGAGATTTGATGGCTTTGCATCGCGAAAACCCTGTGTGTGCATCATGTCACGCTGTAATGGATCCCTTGGGTTTCGCGCTGGAGAACTTTGATGCCACAGGCGCTTGGCGCGACCGTGACCGCTATGCTGGCACGCTGATCGATGCATCGGGAGAACTACCTGATGGAACGGCAATCACTGGGCCGGATGACTTGCGCGAGGCATTGGTGCGCAACCCAGAACAATTCGTGCAGACCTTTACAGAAGGATTGATGACATACGCGCTTGGCCGAGTCATTGCTTACTATGACATGCCTAGTGTACGGCGCATCGTCCGACGTGCCGCTGAAGACAATTATCGGTTCTCATCATTGGTATGGGGAATCGTGAATAGTGAACAGTTCAGAATGCGCCGAGTGCCTGAACGGCCTGAGACACAAATCACGGCGCAGAATGCGTCGGATGCCTTATAGAATTATTTGGAGATCCATATCCAGCGAGATATGTGAGGAGATAGCAGATGTACATTACTAAGAAACATCTTTCGCGCCGCACCGTTCTGCAGGGCGTAGGCGCCTCCGTCGCTCTGCCACTTCTGGATGCGATGAATCCAGCGGCAGTCGCTTGGGCGCAAACCGCTGCGGGGTCAACGCCGCAGCGGATGGCATTCGTGGGCTTTCCGCATGGTGCCATCATGAGCGAATGGTCGCCGAAGCAAGCTGGCACAAACTTCGAGATGTCGCCGATCCTTGCGCCATTAGAACCCTATCGAGAATACCTCACCATTGTATCGGGACTGCGCAATAAGCCGGCCGAAAGCCCGGAGCCGCATGGTCTTATCGAGCGCACATGGCTCAGTTGTGTTGCGCCGGAAGACGCAGGCGTGATTGCGGCAGACGCAGGCGTGACAGCAGACCAGATGGCGGTGCGATTCATTGGTCAGGAAACGCGCCTGCCATCGCTCGAATTGACGACGGCTTTGCGCGGCGCGCAGCTCGCGTGGAGAACGCCGAAGCAATCGTTACCGCAAGAAGTCAATCCTCGTTCGGTGTTTTACAAACTGTTCGGGCAGGGTGATACCGATGCTGAACGCCAAGCCATACTGAATGAGACTGGCAGTATTCTCGACCGCGTGAAGTCGCAGGCCAGTCGGCTGCAGGCCAGCCTCGGCGTGCCGGACCGCGTCGTAGTCAGCGACTACTTGGATTCAGTGCGCGAAATTGAACGTCGCGTGCAGATGAGCGCGGAGCAGGACACGAGTGCGTTGGCCATTCCGGATGCGCCAGTTGGAGTGCCCAATGATATTGATGGACACCTGAAGCTGATGTTCGATTTGATGGGTTTGGCGTTTCAGGCGGATCTCACCCGGGTTATTACATTCTCCATGGATCGCGAAGCGAGCATGCGAACCTATAACAACTTGGGTATTTCTGAGGCGTTTCATCCGCTGTCGCATCATGGCAATAATCCGACCAAACAAGAACGCTTGGTAAGAATTCAAAATTACCATACGAAAATGTTTGCTGGCTTCATTGCGCATCTTGCAGCGACCCAAGAAGGTGATGGGTCTGTGCTTGATCATTCGACAATCTTGTTCGGTAGCAACATGAGTAATAGCGATCGGCATAATAATGATCCGTTGCCGTCGGCGATATTGGGTCGCGCGCATGGCCGTATCAAGGGTGGGCAACACTTGAGCTATCCGCAAGACACGCGCTTTGCCGATTTGTTGTTGACGCTGTTTGATCGAACGCAGATTCCCGTCGAATCTATCGGCGATAGTGGCGGAATTTTGTCCGAGGTTTAGTGGTGCGGAATCAATTAGCTGGCATTGGAGTCGCGCTCGCGACTGCAATTATTTTTGCGAGTAGCAGTGCACAGACGCTGGTAGCAGAAGCAACATTGATTAATGCTGCTGAGTCAGGGGATCTGGCTGCTGCACGTAAGTTACTGGCGGCGGGCCAGGACGCGCGGGCGCGGGGCGCTGATGGCAGCACCGCATTAATGTGGGCGGCCTACTACGGCGATGCAGAGTTAGTGCAGGAACTCATTGACGCGGGTGCCGACGTGTCGGCGGAAAACGAGTTTGGCACTACGGCACTTGCTGAAGCTGCCATTATTGGATCCACGCCGATCATAAAGTCGTTATTAGCCGCGGGCGTTGATCCGAACGCAACGAATCCAGAAGGCGAAACGGCGCTCATGGTGGTAGCACGCACCAGCAATACCGAAGCGGCTGCATTGTTATTAGCGGCCGGTGCTGACGTTAACGCGCAGGAAGCGTGGGGCAGTCAGTCGGCGTTGATGTGGGCTGCAGCACAAAGCCAGGCCGACATGGTGCAGCTGCTCGCTGAGGCTGGCGCTGACGTCGACGCGCGAGGGGTCGTGCGGCAGTGGGCGCGCAAAACCATCACCGAGCCGCGGCCTAAAGACATGAACAAGGGTGGTTTTACCCCGCTCCTGTACGCAGCGCGCGAAGGCTGTATTGAATGCGCCCGGCATCTGTTAGCCGCCGGTGCAGATCCGGATTTGGCAGACCCGGAGCGCGTGACTCCGTTAAACCTTGCGCTGTTGAATCTGCATTTCGATTTTGCGGCATTCATGATCGAGGCGGGTGCTGACCTGAATAAATGGGATCTATTTGGGCGCACACCCATTTATTTGGCTGCTGATATGCACACTCTGCCGACAAAGGGCAATGGCGCTATGGCTGTGATTCCCAGTTTGGATCACCACACGGCTTTAGATGTTGCGAAGTTGTTACTCGAATCCGGCGCGAATCCAAACATTCAACTAAAGCGCAGACCGCCTTATCGTGACGTGCCTCAAGATCGCGGCGGTGACACGATACTTGCACAGGGCGCGACGCCTTTGTTGCGAGCCGCGCGCGCGGGCGACGCCGACTTTGTGAAATTGCTGTTGCAGCATGGCGCACTGGTCGATTTACCGAGCAAGGAAAGGGTAACGCCGTTAATGGCGGCTGCAGGCGTTGAATACGGATTGCGCGTAACCCGAGGTCGCAATCGCAGTGAAGCGGGCGTGCTGGCGACGTTGCAGCTATTAGTCGATGCCGGTGCTGACATCAATGCGC
>JAHEEO010000016.1 GCA_024640665.1 Rhodospirillales bacterium
TTTCAACGCAAGCCTGTTGTTAACGGGTTTGCTGCGCTGCGGGGCCTTTACGGCGCAGCGTGGCTGGTTGCGTTTTATCGTTCAGGTTTTCGCAGCGTGCGGGCTCATGGCAATGTTTATACAATTGTTGCAGTCCCGCCTGGGTGATTGGCTGTTAATGACAAACTGGCAACGTATTGGTTCTTTAGCGCTTTGTGTGTCGGCTTCCATGGTTGTTTATTTGGTTGCGTGCTCAATCGTTGGAATTCGCGTTTCGCGGTTTCGAACACCCAGTGACGGCAGCGCCTTATAATTCCAGTCTGATCTCAACAGTTTTTCTCTCATGCAACTTTATCGGTCTCCCACTTCAATTCACGCTGCAAGCGGCACTCGTGTAGTAGCAATAGGCGTTTTCGATGGCCTGCACATAGGTCATCAGAAGTTAATCCAAGAGACGCAATCTCTTGCGGCGGCTCGCGGCGCTCGTTCGATGGTGCTGACGTTCGAGCCAATGCCGCGCGAGCATTTCGCGCCTGAGAATCCGCCCGCACGCCTTACGAGCTTTCGCGAGCGTTATGACTACTTGTGCGCAGCCGGCATCGACGAATTATGCTGTTTGCGATTCAGTTCGGTGCAGCAACTGAGTTCAGATGCGTTTATCGACTCGTTGCTGGTTGGGCAGTTGATGGCTAATGCGGTTGTTGTTGGCGACGACTTCAAATTCGGCGCGGGTCGCGAAGGTACAGTAGATGACTTGCGCGAAGCGAGCCGACTGCGCGATTTCGATGTGCGGCAGATTCCTCCCGTGGCGATAGACGGCATGCGCGTCAGCAGCACTGCCGTGAGGGAAGCCTTGACCAATGGCGATTTTGCTACTGCAGCCAGCATGCTCGGCCGTCCTTATGAGATTTCCGGAAAAGTCGTCCGCGGTCTCTCGCTTGGCCGGAAGTTGGGCTTTCCCACCGCCAATATCGCTTTGAATCGGCGAGTTGCAGCCGTTATGGGCATATTCGCCGTGCGGGTTAGCGACATCCAATCACGATCGTTTGATGGCGTAGCGAGCCTTGGCGTGCGTCCAACCGTGGGGGGCGGCAAGCCGGTATTAGAAGTGCATATTTTTGATTTTGACGAAGATATTTATGGCCAGCGCCTAAGCGTGCAGTTCGTTGCCAAGCTGCGAGATGAGCAAAAGTTTGATGATCTGCAAACCATGCAGCAGCAAATGGAGCGTGACGCCGTTGCTGCGCGTGCTGCGCTCGCTGGCTGAATGACTTAAACTGCGCGCCGATTAACTGCGATAGGACGCAGTTCGAGATTCATGTTTGCACCAGTTCCACATCGCTACGACGGGCCCAAACTAGAGGCCGATATCCTCGAATATTGGAAGCAAGAGGCCATATTCGAGCGTCTGATAGAAGAGCGTAAAGATCGCCCGCGTTTCGTGTTTTACGAAGGCCCGCCCACGGCCAACGGCCGGCCGGGCATTCACCACGTCTTGGCCCGCACTTTCAAAGACCTGTTTCCGCGGTATAAAACCATGCGCGGGTATCACTGCCCCCGCAAAGCGGGCTGGGACACCCACGGCTTGCCGGTTGAGCATGAAATTGAAAAAGAGCTGCAGATCTTCGACAAGAAGCGCATCGAAGAAGAAGTGGGAATCGAAGCATTTGTAGAAAAATGCCGCGGATCTGTAATGCGGTATATCTCCGATTGGGAGGCCATGACGCAGCGCATGGGCTTCTGGGTAGATTTTGGAGAAGCCTATTACACCCTCAATAACACTTACATTGAATCTGTATGGAGCCTGCTCAGACAGATTTGGGATAAGGGGCTCATCTACCAAGGCTACAAGGTCGTTCCCTACGATCCGCGCATTGGCGCAACGCTGTCTTCGCACGAAGTCGCCCAGGGTTATCGCGAAGTTGAGGACCCTTCTGTTTATGTGAGATTTCCAGTTTCCGGCGAAGCGTCAACCTATTTCCTGGTTTGGACCACCACTCCATGGACTCTCCCGTCCAATCTGCTACTGGCGGTAAACAACGAGATTGACTACGTTTGGGTAACCAGTGGACAGGAAACTTTGGTGCTGGCAGAGCAGCTGCTGGGCGAAGTGTTTGCCGATTCCGACTACACCATTGTCAAGCGAGCCAAGGGCGATGCGCTGGTTGGCATGTCATACGATCGTTTGTTCGACTACCTCCCGGCTGACGGCGACATTTGCAAGGTGCGATCGGCGGATTTTGTCACGACGGAAGACGGCACAGGCATCGTCCACATCGCTCCGGCATATGGCGAAGACGATCTAAAATTGGGCCAGGCCAATGGCTTGCCTGTTGTGCATGGCGTTGGTGACGATGGTTATTTTTTGCCGGAAGTCGTTCCGGTGGCTGGCAAATTTTTCAAAGATGCAGATCCCATCATTGTCGACTTGCTGAAACAGCGTGGTCTGCTGTTTCGAGAGAAAAAATATCTGCACAACTATCCTTTCGGCTGGCGGACCGGCGATCCGCTTATCTATTACGCGAAGAACGCCTGGTATATCCGCACTACCGAATACCGAGACCGACTCGTCGAGCTCAATCAAGGCATCAATTGGGTGCCTGCAAACATACGCGATGGGCGTTTTGGCAACTGGCTCGAAAACAATATCGACTGGGCATTGTCGCGCGAGCGTTTCTGGGGGACACCGTTGCCGGTGTGGACCGACGGCGAAGGCGACTATGTGTGCATCGGTTCTGTCGCAGAGTTGGAAACGCTTGCCGGACGCTCGCTCGCGGACGTCGATTTGCATCGCCCGGCAATCGACGAAATTACGTTTACCCGCGATGGCAAAACATATCGGCGCGTTGCAGAGGTCATCGATTGCTGGTTTGACTCAGGCGCCATGCCATATGCGCAGTGGCATTATCCAATGGAAAACCAGGCGACCTTCAAAGAGAGTTTTCCGGCCGATTTTATATGTGAAGCTATAGATCAAACGCGTGGCTGGTTTTATACGTTGCATGCAATCTCGACGATGGTTTCAGATCAGGCTGCCTACAAAAACGTAATCTGCTTGAGCCATATCGTAGACAAAGACGGCAAGAAGATGTCGAAGTCGCAGGGCAATATCGTTAATCCGTACGATGTCTTTGATGCCGTGGGTGCTGATGCTCTGCGTTGGCACTTCACGGCGCGGGTTGCGCCAGATATACAAAAACGCGTTTCCGTCGAGATCATTGCCGACGTGGCAAGCAGCTTCATTAACACGTTCTGGAATACCTACGCGTTTTTTGTGATGTATGCGCGGCTTGATGAAGTCGATGTCACGCGAGAATTGCCCATAGAAGAACGACCCGAGATTGACCGCTGGGTAATCGCTTTGCTCGAGGACACGATCGACAAGGTGACGCATGCGTTAGACAGTTACGACGCGCTCACGGCGGGTACTGCAATCGAGCGATTCATCGATCAATTGAGTAATTGGTATATTCGTCTCAATCGCCGTCGTTTCTGGAAAGCGGCAAGCGGCACGGATAAGCAGTCGGCGTACGTTACGTTATACGAGTGCTTGGATGCCGTTCACAGGCTCATGGCGCCATTTGTGCCATTTCTCAGTGAGGCCGTCTATCAGAACCTTGTGCGCGGGGTTCGTCCAGATGCGCCCAGCAGCGTGCATATGGCCGATTGGCCTGTGGTGATGAAGGCACGCTTAGACCGGACACTGCTGGAGGAAACTGAAGTCGTGCAGCGGGTAGTGGGCCTAGGTCGTGCGGCACGCAACGAATCCAAGCTAAAGGTTCGCCAGCCGCTTAGCCGAATTCTCGTGCGGGTCCCGAACGACGCGGCAGCGAATGCTGTTAAGCGGCACGCAGCGCAACTCTTGGAAGAACTCAATGTTAAATCTGTAGAGTTATTGCCGCGCGATGCAGAGCTGGTGAGTTATCGCATTAAGCCGAATTTGCCGCTTATCGGTAAACGCCTGGGCAAGCTCATTCCGGTTGTGCGCGCGTGGATCTCTGAGCAAGATGGCAACGTAGTGGCCGCCGCAGTTGCCCGGGGTGAAACGCACGAAATTGCGACCGATGGCGAGACCATTGAGCTTGAGCCGGAAGCCTTTCTCGTTGAGAGCGTTTCGGCAGAGGGTTTCGCATGTGCCGAAGACGCGGGTTATCTCGTGGGCCTTGACACAAGTTTAAACGACGCGCTCATTAGAGAAGGCCTGGCTCGCGAATTGGTTCGCAGTGTGCAGGATGCGCGCAAACAAGCGGGCCTCGAGGTCTCGGATCGGATCGTGCTGTTCATTGACGGCGACGCCGAAGTGGCATTGGTGGCGGAAGCGCATCGCGATTACATTATCAACGAGACCCTCACAATTAGTTGGGGCGAGCCGGGTGACAACGCATTCGAGGCAAGTCACGAGCAGGGCGACCGACGTTGGACCATTCGTTTGGCAAAAGAAGCCTAGTTCGTGACTCAGCGAACACTGCTTAATGCGGGCGCCTCGAACTGGCTCTGGCTGACACTGGCAATTGTGCTGGCCGATCAAGGCACTAAGTATCTTATCGTTAACAACTTTGCCGAGTTTGAGTCGATCACGCTGCATCCTTACCTGGATTTTATGCGACTGCATAACGAGGGCGTTGCCTTCAGCATGTTCAGTGACGGATCCGGGTGGCAGCGTTGGTTTTTTTCTCTATTAGGCGTGGCAGTTGCGTGTGTCGTGCTTGTCTGGTTGCGGCGTTTACCTTCGCGAGGGCAGGGCCTGCTGGCGTCTGGGTTGGCATGTATCGTCGGCGGTGCGCTTGGCAATGTGATTGACCGGGTAGCTTTCGGTCATGTCATTGACTTTATTCGTGTGCACTATGAAGACTGGTACTTTCCAGCTTTTAACGTGGCCGATTCGGCTATCACGGTTGGCGCGATTTTGATAATTCTCGACTCGTTGTTCGGCGGCGAGCGTCCCGCTGACGAGCAATAGGACGCCAGCAGGGGTTCCTGCACAAAAGCGTATCAGCGCTCCACCGTGGTTTTCACGCAAGCCCATACACAGGCGTACCCCCTACAAATCAGCATCCTGCGTTCCGAGAACATAGAATCCCTGTAGTTGACTGGATTGCGACCGACCTGGCCCAAGCGCCTGCGCAGTGATTTCAAAATGATGTGCGACCAGTGCCTGCGAATTGGCGCCTAAGCTGAATCCTTGCGGGGGCAATGTACTGCCGACATACCGGATATTGGTCGTGACTGAATACTCGCCGGCAGGCCCCATAGTGCTGGTTAACGACTCATTCATGCCAACGACGAATGGTCCGCCGGAGATAGCGAGCGCCAGGCCAGAAGTGGCTGCCGCGGATGTCCCGGTTCGATGCAACAGATTGCGAGTCATTGCCGTTTCAATAGCCACTTCTTGCATGCCGGCCACGGAGAGTATGGCGAGCGCCGCTATTAGCGCGAGGCTTACGACAAGTGCAGCGCCACGTTGCGTTGTGTTGTCCTTTCGCATTAGTAGGCGTTGCGCACGAACACAGTAGTAGAGACAACTGCACGACGGTATCCGTCATCTTGTGATGCGAAGTAGCGGTCAGCATAGCGAAGCGCAGGAGAACGGGTATAGCCGTTTTCTCGTAACAGGCTGCGCATTAGGAGCCATATGCGCACGGCTACGATGCGATGGCCGCTACTGAGTGCGTCGGCATTCACATAAGCATCGATGCTGCCAAATCCGGGGGCGTCGGGCGGGTCAATATCGATGCCGTATTCGAATTGAATATCTTCTACGCCCGGTTGTACTTCTTCATCAATAATCCGGGCTCCAGCAGCGCTGCGCGTAAGCCGCTTCAGGCGGAGTGACGGTACTCTGTTGCCCGGCGCAGATAACGCTGACGTAGTACTGACGTAGTAGCCGCGAGTGACGAGCGCATGGGTTTGGCTGAGAGCCCCAAAGCTGCCGCCACTGTCGGGCGCGACAAATAGCCGCCCACCGCCGAAGCGATTGGTTTCAAGATACAATCGGCCGGCCACCAGCGAGCCTGCCGCCAGATTGTCTGCATGACGCAAGACGAGCGTATCAGCACCTGTCATGACGGCGTTTGAGTATGGTTTGCACGACCAGGCGTAGGCGTTGTTGTCGCCGTCGACGGGCCGGTCCAGATCGACTGCCCAATTGTTGCCGCAGTCGTTAGCGAGCGGGATGCCGGTTGCGGCCTCAGCCCGGCCTGTTATGGCCGTTGCCCGATTCGTGAGTCCCCAAAAACCAGCGAGTTCTATGTCAGTGCTTAATGGCGTTAGGGCCAGTCTGGCCGTTGCTTCGAGTGCGCGGACCGCAGTGGATGTGCGGTACGCGGTATTGGCATGCGCAAAAACACTGACTGCACCGGCGACGATGAATACCGCAATGACGAGCGAAACCAAGATCTCGATCAAGGTCTGTCCAGTCTCCATGGGCCGAGTTCGTGCAGCTTGTCTCATGAGGCTTGCAGGTTGATCAGCAAAGTGTGATGGGCTTGCATGCTGTCAGAATGCGCCCAGTTGACGACTATCTCGACGCCTATCAGCGGCATAGTCGCAGTCATATGCACTGCGGCATCGCCGTTTGGCAGGCTGGCGGTCACCTCGCTTTGCCAACCCGTAAATTCTGCGATGCTTTGAGCGTCGTTAAAGCACGCCGGCGGTTCTGCGACGCAATCTTGACTGGTGCCAGGCACATCCCAACGCCGCCGCAGGGCATAGAGACGGTTCGCAAGGTCTGCGGCTAAGACGATCGCGAATTGGCGGTTGCGGCCCTCGCGCAGCATGACGAGCGACTGATTCAGCATGGCTGCAGGCCCTAGCAAGCTGATGGATACGATCGCCACTGCAACAAGGTTTTCAATTAAACCGAAACCGCACCAGTGCGATCGGACATGGGTTATGCATCGCTGCGACATAGTGATCCATTTGCTGAAGTCTGCGGTTCGACGATTCGCGGTCTCCCGGTGTAACTGATGACAACTCGTCGTTCGTTTCCGGCACCGCGCGCATCGCAAAAATTTATCGTGCCGTTTGTGCTGCGATGCGGGAATGGCCGAAACTCGAATGCGGTGCGGTTGGATGATATGTGTCCACGCATTGCCGGCAGGTTGGTGCGCAGCAGCGTTTCATTGTCTTCGCGCTGGATTGGCTGCGAGCCGCTGGTTTCTGCATACACGATCCAGCCCGATGCAAAATCTTTTTGTTGTGTGCATGTGGTTTGGTTTGAAGATTGACATAAAACGATGGTTGCGCCGCGAGTTTGCGATTCGCTGCGAGCGAACTGAACGGACGCAACAAATGCATTAACCGAGGCAGTGCGCCGAGCGTTCATGACGGCGTTCTGCAGCGCTGGCGTACCTAGCCCAAAGACGACAGCCGCGATTGCGATTGCATAGAGGAGTTCCAGAACCGTAAAGCCATGTTGTTGTTGCGCAGATTGGGCGAAAGCCATTGCTCGCACCTCCATCCTTAGAGTGGAATTCAGCCTAACAACTACAAGGCATTTCGCGAACAATCGAATATCAAATATTCAACTAAATTCAGCAGGCGGTGTAGGCGCAGGAGCATTGAGTTTGTGCAGGCACGGGGTATACTCAGAAAGTATCGAAATGAAACTGGCGATGGATGTGAATAAAGAATATTGCTCCGAGCTGTTGGCAGAACATGGCGTGCAGCCAACTGCGCAACGAGTTGAAATTGCCCAAATTGTGCTGGCCAAAGCGCAGCATGTTTCCGCAGACCAGATTCTGAGCAAGCTCATGTCTATGGGCGCGCGCGTGTCGAAGGCAACTGTATACAACACGCTCAATCTATTCTGCGAGCGCGGCCTGCTGCGAACAGTCGATGTCGACCCTGTTCGACAATTCTATGATTCTCGAATCGAGCCGCATCACCATTTTTTTAACGTGGACACTGGCGAATTGACCGATATTGCGCCAGAGCTCGTAGATCTTCATGTCGCGGCGGCATTACCCAGCGGCACTGAGCAGGCGGGAGTCGAAGTCTTGGTGCGCGTGCGTCAGCAAAGGTCCGCTCACTAGAAATGCTACCTGGCCCCGCGTCTGCGCTACAATTCATCCCTGACGTTTCGATTGCGCACAGGGGAAGACATGCAGAATCGGTTTAATATGAATTTCGCCGGCCGCCTTGCCGTACTTTGTGTCGTCGGCGCGATGGCATGGCTACCCGCCGTGAGTCCTGCGCAGCCAGGGACCGGCACGCCAGATTTCTCCGGTGTTTGGTTTCCGCAAGGATTCGCTCGCCGCAATCCAAACCCGCTGCCGTTTACCGAGGCCGCCCAGGCACTGGCTGACGAATACGCGACCCAATTCAATGCCGATGACGACCCGGGCAAGTACTGCATCTGGCCCGGCATGCCGCGTGTAATCTGGGGCGCGCCATTTGCAATCGAAATCTTCCATAGACCGCAAGACCTGACCGTTTATTGGGAAGGCTATGGCATGTATCGAAAGATCTATATGGAAGGCTCGAATGCGCCGGAACCCATTCTGCACACGGCCATGGGGCACTCCATGGCGCATTGGGACGGTGACGAGCTCGTCATCGAAACGACACACTTGCGCGAGCATCCGTATATGGACGACTTGCCAGCCACGACTGAGGCACACGTGACGGAGCGCTACAAATTCGAGCAGCGCGAACAAGACGGAGTCTTGCGCGATTTCATCGTCGCCGACGTGACGCTCACGGATCCGAAAGTTTATACCGAGCCAGTCACCATGCGTGCCCAGGCCCGTCGTGAGCCGGACATGCATATACTCGAATACACCTGCAGCACTACGTTGTGGGAGGAGTACATGCTCGAGAACAATCTCACGCCACCGGATTTGAGTACGCTTCCGTAAATAGCGCTTCGGTTTGAGCGTGGCCGCGGATGCACATCGGTGTGTCTCGGGAACGCCGTGAATACGTCCATGTAGGCTCGCCGCGCGCGTCCATGCGCGCGGACGTCCCGTGACACACCGATGTGCATCCACGGGCACTCACAGTTACGCTTTGGTAGATATCGGAAAGAAGATCCGGCTCGGTAAGTGGGCGGGCTTGGGCGCAGCGTCAACGCAACCGCGGATCACACGGCCGGCGCCGCAATGATGCGAAAGATTGTCTGTTTCATTTCTCTATAATCGATTGGGATAAACGTCGTAATTGACCCCATTGTGCGTCACTCTTTCAGTCTTGATTTCGAACTTTCCGGAGCTGCTGTTGCGATGGCCGCTAACGGTGACCGCTGCGCCCACGGGAATGGTGTCTTCCTGCAAACCCGCGCGGGCTGTGCGCGTCGGTGGCGCCAGCGTGATATCCCACACCTGGCCCATGTCGTCTTCAATCTGCATGGTGGCATGCGGACCGCCGAAGCTTACGGCCGTGTAGACGGTTCCAGATAATTCGAATTGATCGCGGCCTTGACCGGCCCAGCCATGATGAGCGGCGGATTGATTAATCGCGGCGAAAGTGGCGCAAGCACCGAGAATGACACTGAGCGCAAAGTGTTTCGACATGACATGCTCCTTTCGGTAACGGCTATTTGATGCACCGAACCATAGCACAATCACCAGTCGAGTTCGGCGAGCGCAGCGCCGTGCAACCGCCGATCGCATTTCCTTCATTCGCATCAAAAATCATCTATATTGTCATTCTGATACCCAACAGCTAACAGCGACGTAAACCGTCAAAGCCGCTTAGTACCATGGCCGAGCACGACAATCCCATCCATATCATTAACGTCCCGCTGGATCTTGGGGCCGCACGCCGAGGTACGGATGCGGGTCCGTCTGCGTTTCGTGTTGCTCGCCTCAGCGATGCGCTGCGCAAGCTTGGCTATTCCATCAGCACTGAAACGGACATTGCGGTGCCGTCCATGGAGACGCGTAAATCCACTAACCCAAGTATGCATTTCAAGGCGGAGATACTTGCAGTGTGCGAGCAGCTTGCTGCAGAAACGCTGGCAGCATTGACGGCCGGCGAAACGCCGCTCGTTATCGGCGGCGATCATTCCATTGCAATGGGCACGGTCCCGGGCGTTGCAGCGTTTTTTCGGCAGATTAAGCAAGAGATCGGGCTGATCTGGTTTGACGCGCATGCTGATATGAATCTTCCGGAAACCTCACCGAGCGGCAATATTCACGGGATGCCGCTGGCTCATTTACTGGGTTTTGGCGATTTGGATTTGTCCAGCATTCTCGGCGCGCATCCAGCCGTTCGTGCAGAAAATGTGGTTCTGGTAGGAATTCGAGACATCGATCGGCACGAGCGCGAGTTTGTGCGCGAATCCGGCGTGACCGCCTTTACGATGCGCGACATTGACGAGCTCGGGATGAGCCATGTGACGGCTAAGGCACTCGAAATCGTCAATCGCAACACGGCCGGCTTTCATTTGAGTTTTGACCTCGACGGCTGCGATCCGGAGGTGATACCGGGAACGGGCACGCTGGTTCCCGGTGGCGTGAGTTACCGGGAGGCCCATTTATTCCTCGAAGACTGCGCTGCCAATGGACGCATGACGTCGATGGAAGTGGTCGAACTCAATCCATTTCTAGATCATCAGAACGTATCGGCACGCCGGGCCGTGACACTCATCCAAAGCGCCTTCGGGCGCAGCATTCTATAAGCATGGGGGTAACGCTCGATTCGGCGCGGCGCGCTATTTCAGCGAGCAAATTCAGCGACGAAACCGAACTCGTTCAAGTGTTGCTGGCGCAAGCACCCTATGACAACAAAGCCGCGGCACGCATCGAGGCCCGGGCCGCAGATATCGTCACGCGCGCCCGGTCGGATTCGAGCCACCAGTCATTGCTGGACACATTTCTGACGGAGTACGGGCTTTCGAACAAAGAAGGTATCGCGCTCATGTGCTTGGCCGAGAGCTTGTTACGGATACCAGACCAGGACACCGCTGAACGTCTGATAGAAGATAAGCTGCGGCTCGCAGACTGGGCTGCACACGTGGGTCATTCAGGCTCGCTGTTAGTGAACGCTTCCACCTGGGCCATGCTGTTAGGAAGCAGAATGCTCGCGTTCGATGACGAATTCACTTCCGATGCCGGCAAGTGGATTGGTCGCCTGACAAGTCGCCTGACGGAGCCTGTGCTCGAGAAGGCGATGCGTATGGCGATGCGCATTCTCGGTAGTGAGTTTGTGTTGGGTACAAGCATAGAAAACGCAATTAAAAACGGCGAACAAGGCAGTGTTTATTCGTTCGATATGCTGGGTGAAGCCGCGCGCGACGCCCAAACGGCCCGTCGCTATTTTGATTCGTACCGTCACGCGATAGAGACTATTGGCGCCGAGGCAGAAGCCCGCCGAAGCGGGCTTGCGTCGATTTCAATCAAGCTCTCGGCATTACATCCTCGGTACGAGTTTGCGCAGAGCGAGCGCGTGTTGGAAGAGCTCGTCGATACGACAAGGCGGCTTTGTCTCATTGCGCAGGAATTTGAGCTTGAGTTGACTATCGATGCCGAAGAGTCCGATCGTCTCGAATTGTCACTGGAAATATTCGAGCGATTGGCACGAGACTCGGCGTTGCAGCGCTTTCGTGGTCTTGGAATTGTCGTGCAAGCATATGGTAAGCGCGCGATACCAGTGCTTGATTGGCTTGTGTCGCTTGCGATAGAAACCGGCCGGCGTTTTCCCGTTCGCTTGGTCAAGGGTGCGTATTGGGATGCCGAAATCAAGCATGCCCAAGTGCACGGATATCCAGGCTTCCCTGTATTCACGCGCAAGCCTTCGACGGATCTTTCGTATCTGGTATGTGCGCGGCACATGTTGCGTTACCCACAGGAACTGTTTGCGAGATTCGCGACGCACAACGCGCATACGATTGCATCGGTGATGGAACTGGCGGGCGATTTCCGCAGCTTCGAATTTCAGCGTCTGCACGGCATGGGCGCCGCACTTTATGCTGCCGCCCAGATTGAATTTGACGACTTGCCCATTCTGCGAACCTATGCCCCTGTCGGCACGCATGATGATCTGTTGGCCTATTTGGTCCGGCGGCTGTTGGAAAATGGCGCGAATAGTTCTTTCGTGAATCAATTTCTCGATGCTCGTGTGTTGCCAAATGAATTGGTGACAGACCCAATACATGTGGTGCGCGAGACTTCACCGGTTTCTCATCCTGACATTCGCCTGCCCAGTGAGCTGTTTTCGCCGGAGCGGCGAAATTCCAAAGGGGTGGACCTAACTTCAAGCGAGCTGGTTGCTGCACTGAGCGATGCGATATGCGCGTCTCGATCGAAGCGCTATAGCGCCACGCCTATTGTCGCGGGTGTTGCGCTGGCGGGTATTGGACGACCCGTCCTAAACCCGGCGCTCAACGGCGATGTCGTTGGCGAGTGTGTGGACTTTGCGGCGGACCAGACCGATCGCGTCTTTGGGCTTGCTGCGGCGCTGCAGCCCGAGTGGGACGCGCAGGGCGGCTCAAAGCGTGCACAATGCCTCGAGGCTTTTGCCGATGAACTGGAAAAGACTCGTGAAAATTTTGTCGCGCTACTGTGCCGGGAGGCAGGCAAGACTCTGCCGGATGCAGTGGACGAAATTCGCGAAGCCGTCGATTTTTGCCGCTATTACGCCGCACAAGCGCGGTTGAGATTTTCCGCACCTGCCGTATTGCCTGGCCCCACCGGCGAGAGCAACGAACTCAGCCTGCATGGCCGAGGGGTTTTTGTCTGCATTAGTCCGTGGAACTTTCCTTTGGCCATATTCATTGGGCAAATCGCCGCCGCACTAGCAGCCGGCAATACCGTAGTCGCCAAGCCTGCAGAAGATACGCCGATCATCGCCTGCGAAGCCGTTAAGTTGCTCCACGCCAGTGGCATTCCGGCTAATGCTTGTCAATTGGTAACCGGCGACGGCCGCATTGGCGACTTATTGGTTCGTCATCCACTTGCGGCCGGCGTGGCCTTTACAGGCGGCACGGACACAGCCCGCAAAATAAACCAGGCCATGGCGGCCAGCGAGCGCGCCATTGTGCCGCTCATCGCCGAAACGGGCGGGCAAAACGCGATGATCGTGGATTCGACGGCGCTACTCGAGCAAGTCACAGACGACGTCATTCGCTCAGCGTTTTTAAGTGCCGGGCAGCGCTGTTCGGCGTTGCGGGTGCTGATGCTCCAAGAAGACATTGCAGACAAAACCATCGGCTTGATTAAGGGCGCGATGGATGAGTTGAGGGTAGGCGATCCGAGCCAGCTCCAGACAGACGTCGGCCCAATCATTACGCATGCAGCCGCGCAGGCGCTGCATGATCATATCGGGCTATCAAAGCAGCGCGGTGCGCTGCTGCATGCAGCGAAATTAACCCAAGAGTGCGAACAGGGATCGTTTGTACCGCCGACACTGCTGCAAATTTCGCATATCGCGGAACTCGACCGTGAACACTTCGGCCCAATTCTGCACGTTATGCGCTTTGCCGCGCACGAGTTCAGCGATGCTGTGCAACAAATCTCGGCCACAGGCTTCGGTCTCACTTTTGGGATTCATACGCGCATCGAGGCGCGCGCCGCGGGGGCCGCGAGCGCGGTGGGTGCGGGTAACGTCTATGTCAATCGAAACATGACAGGTGCCGTGGTAGGCTCGCAGCCGTTTGGCGGGCAGCGCAACTCCGGCACAGGGCCCAAGGCGGGCGGCCCAAATTATCTGATGCGTTTTGCGACAGAGCGAGTGGTGACGATCAACACTGTCGCCACCGGCGGCAACACGGACCTTTTGACGCTCAACAGCACCTTGGCATCGAAGCGCTGAATGCCTGATAATACGCCCGGTCCAAAGATGCCGATGTAGCTCAGTTGGTAGAGCAACGCATTCGTAATGCGTGGGTCGGGAGTTCGAATCTCTTCATCGGCACCAATTTTATCTCGCAAGGCAACCGCTTTGGGACCGCCTTCCTGCTAACAGCCTTCCAGAGGCTGTGACCACTCCCAGCCGTCGCTGGGCCGTCGAATGATGCTTAGCAGAATAGGTTGCTCCACTACATCCTTGATGCGGGTGCCGCCCTCGATAACCAGGCGATCGCCTATGCGGAGCGTGTCTTGGTCAATGCCGGCCCGTTTGAGCTGCCGCGGGTTGACCCAGCCCACCTGCTGGCTTTCGCCATCATCCGTTTGGATGAAAAGCAGGATATGCGGGTTGACCCACTCGATGCGCTCGAGTTGTCCTGTGAAGGTGAAACGGTTGCAGCGCTCGAACCGCGGGGGATGGTGCGCGACCGACGTGCTTGCGATTCCGAGTAGCGCCAGGCCTAGAATGGAAGATCCAAAAACTACGCGACTCATAAGTATCCCTCCCTGCCACAGCGTGGCGAAGCCGTTTCGCATCGATTCGAAGCGTGCCCATAGATCTTACTCTGAATCGCAAGCAAGAGTACTTTGCACGCCTCTCGGAAAGCCCCAATTGCGGCGTCGGATTTCACGCTCTTGCCTCGCCATTGCCGATGGATTGGTTTCGCGAACGCTTGGCGTACTAACTAATCGGGCAAAGCAAACACATAAAGCGCGTTACCCACGTCTGGATAACGTATCTGCGGCGTGAGTCTTGATGGAACAATACGTGTACTCCCACCCCCGAGTCCGGCGGACACGGCAATGTACTGTTTGCCATCTACCGAAAAGGATATCGGAAATCCCTGTGCCGAAGTACCCAGACGGGTTTCCCAAAGCACTTCGCCATCGGTAATGTCATAAGCTCGAAACTTCCGATCGAGATCACCGGCGAAAGCAATATCACCGCCGGTTGTCAGCACGCTGGTTAGAAAAGACGCGGGTTGTTCGACCGACCATATTTCTTCCATGGTGCGCACGTCGAAGGCAGCCAGCTTGCCTACGTTGCCATCTGTGCCCGGCATAGTGAACCAGTCTCGGTTGACGCCGGCGCCACCTCCGCCTTCCACGAATTCAAGTTCCGTCGCCCTCTGCCTCAAACAGCTTTGACTCAGAGGAATGACGAGACGGCCACGCCCCGGGTGATAACTCATTGCCTGCCAGTTCTTTCCGCCAGCCGACGACGGACAGACCTCGAGCCAGTCACCAAATCCAGATGCGATCACATCCGGTCGGTAGTGGGGGCGCCCAGTTTCCAGATCGAAGTAGTCAAACGCGTTTTGGTATACGGTTTCCTTGTGATCCAGGTACTCGCCGGTGACTCGGTCCAGTTTCCACAAGATGCCGTGTTTGCCGATCGAAAATACCAGTTTCTCTCCGGACGCATCGATCAATACGCGTTCGAAAACTTCATCCAGGTCAAATACCTCACCGGGAACGTGTTGGTAAAACCAGATTAATTCGCCGGTGTCAGCATCCAGAGCCAGGGTGGAATTGGAATACAGGGCATCATCGAAGACTGTCATGCCCCGACTGACCGGCATCCAGGGCTTGGGCTGTGACACGCCGATATACACAATATTCAACTCGGAATCGAAGCTGGGCGTGATCCAGGTGTCGTTACCTGCCCGGAACAGGTCATCTACGTTGCCCCAGGTGTCGCCGCCTGGCGTGCCGGATTTCGCGACAGTGTCGAACTTCCACAGCAAGCGTCCGTTTTCGGCGTCATAGGCGCTGACAAAACACTTTTCCTCGCGAAAGCGCAGGCAGTTGCCCATGCCTGTAAACACCTTGCCATTGGCTACTAGTGAGGTACTGGAATTGCCAAAGCCTTCGCCAATCAACGTGCGCCAGGCTTCCTCTCCTGTGCGAGCATCCAAAGCGACAATCTGGGCGTCGGGCGTGCTTACGATAACGTTGTCTTCGTAAATACTCATCCCGCGCATGTTGCTAGTACGGCCGCCAAGCCTGTTTTCCCAGATAAGGTCGCCGGTTGCGGCGTCGAGCGCTTGAATCTTATTGCCGGGATTAAAGATATACATGATGCCGTTATGCACCAATGGCGAAAGTTGATTACTGGCTTCGTCGCCTAATGCCCAAACCCATTTCAGGCTGAGCTGAGCGACATTGTCCGTATTGATTTGATCGAGCGCACTGTGGCTCCAGGCTTTGTGATTGCCTCGTATCATGAGCCAGTCGCTGGGGTCGGGGTTGCGCAGCATTGCATCGGTGACAGTGGTGTAGCCGGTGACTGTGCCTGCAATGGTCACTCCCGTGGGCCCTTCGGCATCGGGGCCAGCCAGCGGAATTGCCATTTGCGGCGCGCCACCCGGGGACGTGAGATTGCTAATTCGATTTTCTGCGCTGGCCAATAGCGGTTCATCTCCCACTTCGGCGCCGTTGGCTGACAAGATAAACGCAATTAGATCGACGTAGGTTTGTTCAGGTAGGCCTCCCGCGTTCGTCGGTGGCATGGAGGTTTGCATGGTTTGCAGTAGATCTGCAGTAGTTCGGTTTCCCCAGACGCTCATGAAGCCGGTGCCTCGCAATGGCGCAATTGGGCCGCCACCTGCCATGTCGTTCTGATGGCACCCGACCGCGCAATTTATCTGGTAGGTGGCGAGCCCTGCCGCCACCTGTTCCTCGGTAAACGTCGGGAGCGTTTCCTGATCCTGTGCGGGTAAGGCTGCTGATACGGCATACAAACAGGCGCCTATCACGATTGCTCTTGTCATCTTGAAATCTCCGCTTCAGGTGGATGGTAAACTACGCCTCGTTCACACTAATGATAACGCTTTCTTGAGGAATGAATTGATCAGAGGACGCACATGATTAGAATTTCATTGATCGTCGCCGTAGTTTTTTCACTGCTTGGTGACGATATCGCGCTGGGGCAGAATAGTGAATGTAATCGTGAATGTCTTCGCGACACATTGATGCGCTACATGAACGCTGTCGTCAATAACGAGCCGGAAAATTCAGGCGTCATCGTTGGCTTCAGGCAGACGGAGAATGCTGAGGTCAAACGTTTAGGGACCGGAGCGTGGCAAAGTGTTACCGGACTGGGCGAAGTTCAGCGGCACTTCATCGACACTGTGTCGGGGCAGGCTGCTTACTTCGGCCTCGTCGAGGAAAGCGGCAAGCCGGCTATTGTCTCGGTTCGAGTCAAGGTCGTCGACAGGCAAATTACAGAGGCTGAATGGTATATCGGCCGGGAAGGGGATCCCGGGATGCAGGGTGAGCCTGCGCCCGACGGATCAGGTGCGGGCCCATTCGATCCGGCAAACTTAATAGCCAATCCGCCGCCGCCAGAGCGCAACTTGCCGCGCGGCAAGCGGCTTTCGCGCGAATCGTTGCGCGGCGTTGCCAATAGCTATTTTGATGCAATCACAGCGAATGACGGCACCATCATGATGATCCATCCGTGGTGCACGCGCATTGAAAACGGTCGGCAGATAACGGGACGTGCGCTTCCTGAGGGCAGCGATGACGGCTATCAAGGCAGAACCAATTGTTCGTCCGGCATACGTCCAACGGGCCGGCTCAACATTGCCCTCGTTACCAGCCGACGCTATCTGGTCGTGGACGAGCAACAGCAAGTTGTCATGGGTACCGTGGTGTTTCTTCGGAACCCCGATTCGATCAATTGGCGCCTCGGGCTCAGCGAGTTCTTTTACATCGACGAGGCACTGATCTCTGAAGTGCAGGCGGCCATGTTTTATGCACCGCCAGACTTGCCAATCCCGAACTGGCCTCCATATGGCGGTAGTTTTCCATTGCCGGCCAGCGCCGCAGCGACAAGGTAAGCAACGCGATTGCGTATTTGGGTTGCGGTGAAACTTCCCTGTTCGATTCTGCAGGCGAGTTGCTAGCGACGTACGAGTGCACGCTCCACGGGCAGTGCGATTTCGGCTGCGAGCGTAAATCGTGCTCGCGAACGAAGGTCTCGTGACGACGCGCCGATTTCTACCGTGTAATCGCCAGCCTCGGCGACCCAAGCGCTGCGGTCACTGTCGAACGATGCCAACGAACGGCTGTCGAGCTCAAATGTCAGCGTTTGGGTTTCGCCGGATTGCAGCAACTGCGTCTTCGCAAAACCTTTGAGCTCGCGCGGCGGCTTGTCTAAACGCGAAGCAGGCGCGCGCAGATACAGCTGCGCCACTTCCTTGCCAGCCACGCTGCCCGAGTTTGACAGCTCAATCGACACTGTCAGGCTAGAGTCGAAATTCGATTCGCTTAAGCGGACTTCACCATAGCTGAATTCCGTGTATGACAAACCAAACCCGAATTCGTAAGCGACAGGGACATTGAAAGCATCGTGATGGCGATAGCCTACGTAGATACCCTCTGCATAATCGACCGCCGAGGGTTGTCCGATCGAGAACCGGCTCCAGCCGTCTTGCACGGGCTCCTCATCGGTAGATTCTCCAGGGAAATTCTGCGCCGAAGCAACGTCTGAGTAACGCAACGGAATCGTCGTTGCGAGCTTGCCGGAAGGCGTCACGCGTCCGCTCAATACGTCTGCAAGCCCGTGCCCAGCTTCCTGGCCACCTTGCCAGGGCACTACAATGGCATCGACTGCGTCGCGCCAGCTGTCCATCTCCACAACATTGCCGATATTCAGGACCGCGATGACGCGCTTGCCTTCAGTATGGAATGCGGCTGCGACTGTGCGAATGAGTCGTAACTCCTCGGCGGAAAGATTGAAATCGTCCTCGAGTTTGCGGTCGGCGAATTCACCCGAGTTGCGACCGATCGCTACAATCGCGACACCTGCTTCGCGTGCCTTACGTTTGATTAGTTCGCTCGAAAGAGGCAACTCTTCCGGGCGCAGGACCGGCTCAAAAATGCTTTGCGGCACCGGCAGTTCTCGATAGCGTCTTTCGATATGAGACTGATAGACGCTCTCGAGTTCGGCGTCTATTTGGAATGTCTGCGCGCGCAGGCCCGCTGCTAGCGAAACGGTATAGGCCTCGTTGACGTCGCCGCTGCCGCTGCCGCCGGATATCAGGTCGTATGATGCGTTACCGAAAGCCGCGATGCTCAGCTCCCCGGCAACGAGCGGCAACGTGCCGTTGTTGTTCTTGAGAAGCACGACGCTCTCGGCAGCAGCATGTCGGGCGATCTTCGCACTGGCCGCGAGGTCCGGTGCATCGCTGAACGCATAATTACCGTAGGTCGGCGATGAAAATACGGCCGCGAGCACCTTGCGCACTGCACGATCAAGTGCTGCCGGGTCGAGACGTTCTTTGAATTCATCCCGCAGCTGGGTCGCTTGTTGTTCGGTACCCGGCATGAGCAGGTCTGTTCCGGCGGCGATTTGTTCGATTGCGTCGTTGCCGCCAAACCAGTCGGTCATTACCAGGCCCTCGAAACCCCACTCATCGCGCAATATTCTGGTCAGCAAATCGTGGCTTTGCGACGAGTACTGGCCGTTTACCTTGTTATAGGCAGCCATGATTGCGCTCGGATGTGCTCGACGCACAGCGATCTCAAATCCCTGCAAGTAGATTTCTCTTAGTGCACGCTCATCGACAAGTGTGTCGAGTAGAAAACGATTCGTTTCCTGATTGTTTGCGACAAAGTGCTTGAGTGTCGCGCCGACGCCGGTGGACTGCACGCCATTCACGAGCGCGGCTGCGACATGGCCGTTCAAATACGGATCTTCAGTGAAATATTCGAAGTTGCGGCCGGTCAGTGGATTGCGATGAATGTTCATGGCGGGGCCAAGCAGCAAGTCGACCCCGTACTCTTTCGCTTCGTTGCCCATTGCTTCGCCGAGTTGGCGGAGCAGTTCAACGTCCCAAGTAGAGGTCAGTGCGGTCGCAATCGGGAACGCTGTTGCGTAATAGGTCTTATCGCTACCTTCGCGTGCCGGCGCGATCCGCACGCCGGCAGGGCCGTCGGCAAGCGTAATCTGCGGTACTCCAAAATCAGGCAGCGGCAGTGTGCTTCCAGCCGCGCCCGCAACTCGCGGTGGGATAGCGGGGTCTTGTGCACCTGTGCCGCTGACGAGACCCATCTTTTGCTCCAGCGTCATCTGGCTCAGCAGGTCTTCGATGCTGCGCGCCGGCTGGGCACCCGCTTGAACAAAGGCCAGACTTGCCGCTAAAGCCCAAGGCAGGAGGCCCTTCATGCGATGCGTGCTCAACTTGACGTGGCCAGAGTTCATTCTATGGATACCCGTATGGAACTTGCTCTCGGAATTTACTGTATC
Source organism: Rhodospirillales bacterium (assembly GCA_024640665.1). GTDB lineage: Bacteria > Pseudomonadota > Gammaproteobacteria > Steroidobacterales > Rariloculaceae > JAHEEO01. Next base: position 20,023 of record JAHEEO010000016.1, read on the forward strand.
GACATCCGAGCCCTGCAACAAGGACAGCAGGTTCAGGGCGTCCGTCAGGGCGTCCGCTGGGAACTGCGAAGATTTACTAATCTCAATCGACGCTTACAATGGTGGCTTGCGGGTTTAGGGCGAATACCGATGCGAACTATCATGACTGTGCTCGCGATGACAATGCTTGCGAGCAGCGCCATGGCCCTGGATGGCACACTAGTTGTCGCTAACCGGCAAGGCGGCAGCATCTCATTATTCGATCTCGCGACTGAGGTTGAAATTGCCCGCGTTCCGATCGGTCCTGTCATTCCGCATGAAGTTGATGTCTCGCCGGACGGACGGCTCGTTGTAACGTCTGAGTACGGACCAAACAGCCGACCGGGGCAACGTGTGGTATTGATCGATATCGCAACTGCGACCATCGTGGCAAGCATCGACCTCGGACCAAACTCTCGTCCACACTCCGTTGTGTTTCTGCCCGACAGCCGGCGCGCTGTTGCAACCATGCAGGATTCGGATCAGCTCGCGCTGCTCGACCTCGAGGTGCAGCGGGTGTTGCGTACCTATCCTACCGGCGCACGCGAGGGGCATATGGTACGTCTGAGTCCGGATGGCAAGCGCGCATACGTGACGAGTCGAGGCGGCGAGGGCACGCTGTCGGTGATCTATCTCGACGAGGATCGTCCGCCCGACGTCATCGTTACCGGTTTGGGCGCTGAAGGGATCGACGTTACGCCCGACGGCTCGGAAATCTGGGTCGCAAATCGATCGGCAGAATCAGTTTCGATCGTCGATGCGCAGTCGCTTGAGATTATCGAAACACTGGATGCACTGCCCTTCACGGGGCGCATCGATATCGGGGGCAATGGCACGGCCGTCATGGTAAATGGTAGAAGCGGGGAGAAGCCCGTGCCGCAGATCTTGCGCATTCTGGATGTCGAATCGCGCACCGTCACGGCAGAATTCCCGATTCGCGACGGCACACCACAAAGTGGCAACTTCGGCATACTCGTGCAAGACGCAGCGGCAATAGTGGCGGATCCCGGCGCCGGAACGATACAAATTTTTGCGCTCGACGGAACGCAAACGCGCAAGGTGCTTGCATCAAAGCACGAGGGGCCAGACGGACTCGCGTGGTCGCCGATTCGGGTCCGTGTCATGGCAGGCGATTGACTCATAGTTACAAAAACGCAAAATCAGGAGGGGACGTGAAAGGCAACCGGATCGGAATAAGCATACTTCTAGCCGCAACGATTACAGGCGCGACACTTGCGCAACCGCCTAATCAGGAAGCGCAGGCCAGGTTGGAGCGCGAACGCGCCGCCATGCCGGATACCCCGGGAACCGGACCCTATGCTGCAACGAAGATGAGCATTCCCGAATTGTCGGATCATGTCATTTATCGTCCCAGGAATCTCGACGCAATGGGCGCCACGCGGCTGGGTGTCTATGTGTTCGGTAATGGAGGCTGCACGGATGATGCCGCGAGTAGCCGCCCGCACCTGCTGGAAGTGGCCTCGCACGGCTATCTGGTAGTAGCGCCGGGGCGAATCTACTCCGGACCGGGTGCGGTGGAACGCGACGAACCCGCCCGCGAAGGTATCGATTCCGTGCGCACAAGACCGGAACAGCTGGCACAGGCGATTGACTGGGCGCTGGCCGAAAATGCCCGCAAAGGCAGTCCTTATTACAATCGTATCGACCCCGCGGCGATAGCGATATCCGGTTACAGCTGCGGCGGCATACAGGCCCTCTTGAATGCAAAGGACGAACGTGCGGCCACTGTGGTTATCATGAACAGCGGATTATTCGTCGATGGCAATACCCAAATGGCGGGTATGGAGGTGGGTAAGGAACTACTGCGTGACCTGCACACGCCGACGCTATATGTGCTCGGTGGCCCCTCGGATATCGCTTACGCGAACGGCATGGACGACTACGCCAAGATCACCCATGTTCCGTTGGCTGTTGCAAACATTGATGTCGGCCACGGTGGCACTTACTGGGAACCCAATGGTGGCAAGGCTGCGCAGGTGGTCGTCAACTGGCTGAACTGGCAACTGCGAGGCGATAGCGCCGCAGGCAGATCATTTCTGGGTGCAGACTGCGGACTGTGTACCGATCCAAACTGGGATTTCAAAAAGAAGCAGCTGGATTAGCGTAGGCACTTCAGATTTTGCTTGGCGTTCCGGCAGCGATCAAGCGAGCGCTTCGTGTGTTTAAGTCCCGATCAGCCACGATGTTAAACAACTCCATCTTGATCCGCGCTCAGGGTTCGACGTAAACCTCGACGCTTCGGCTCATCCAGTCATCGATGCCGTCGGCAGGCGCTGGATGGGATGAGAATCTCGTCCGGATGTCTGCCTGAATACCAATTCCGCGCAGCAATTCCGCTACGTTCTCGACACGTCGTTGTGCGACTCCCTCGGACTCAGTGACAAGCGATCCATCAGTCAACAGCGTGGAGCCGCGCGTGGCTTCGATCGTGACACGGCTCGCCGCTGTCTTCTGGGCATAGTCGCGAATCTCGAGTAGCTGCCGGGGATGCTGAAATGCAATTCCCTTGTCGACATCGAAATAGAGGTGAAATGTCTTTGGTCCGCTTACGGGCACAGACGGGGTCGTGGAATTGCTGCCGGGCGGGGGATCGAATGCAAGGCGGCCGGCGCTGGGTCCCGGAGGGCGCGGATTAAAATCGATCGTATATCTCGACTCCGCTGGCAAAATGGTATTGCACGAACCAT
>JAHEEO010000017.1 GCA_024640665.1 Rhodospirillales bacterium
CTCTGAATCTCTGCCAGAGCCTGGCCCAGCTGAACTGGTTCGCCCTCTGCGACCAATAATCTAGAAATGACGCCGCCGACCGTGGCACTGACCATTGCTTCTTGCCCGGGCGGAATGACGACCTCTGCCGGTCCCGTGCCGATCTCGACCACCGAGACTGCAACAGGTCGTGCGAGCTCAACGCCAAGCCTTTCGACCTCTGCCGAAGTTAACGACAAATGTTGAGCCTCTGCAGCGAGTGCAGCACACGAAACGCAACAGGAAAGAACCAAACTCCAACTCAACTTCATGGCCATTCTCCGACTGCCTGATTAATGAGTGCAATAGCACGCTGCAAATCTACTTCGAGCCTTGCCACATCTCGCTCCGCCATCATCGCCGTCTCATCCTGGCGCAGCAACTCGAAAAGCGGAATCTCTCCCTGGGCAAACGCCATCTCGCTCATCTCGAGGTGCCGCGCCGCGAGGGCTCGCCGCTCCTGCGCCAACGCCAAGGATTCGTTGACGACGGAAAGCGTGTGTTCTGCTTCATGGAGTTCTAGATCGAGTTCTCGATGCACGCTGGCGCGCGCAGCCTGGGCCTGAGCGACAGTTCTACCTGCCGTCGCGACCTGTGCATTGCGGTGCGACCGACCGCCGAATGGCACACTAACGCCTACACCCAGGCTATCTGTAAAAAAACTGCTGAATGGGTCACGCTGCCGCCGCGTTCCGATCGTCAATTGCGGCATACCGAGCGCGGACTTGTCGACCAGATCCCGCGTAGCCTGGTAACGGCTGACTTCCGTATCCGCCAATGCCAATAAAGGATGCGAAGCTTCAAGGTCTTCGCGCGAGCTCAGAGATTCGGCAAAGTCTGCCGGTCGCGCATCGAGCCCGGTAAGGCTGCGATAGGCGCGTTCGGCATCCAGCAGTTCGGCTTCGGCATTCACGACCGCCACCTCACGCTCCATCATCGCCGATCGCGCCAGCATGGTATCGGTGAGCGGCAAGTCGCCGGCAGCGTAGCGGCGTTCAACGACTCGCAAGCGTTCGGCAGCCGCCGCAACTTGGTCTTCGGCAAGCCCCATCGCAATTTCGGCCCGCTTGATGTCCCAAAGTGCTAAGCGCAACAGGCCAATCACTTCGTGACGCAAAGCTGCACGCGCCGCTTCAGTCTCGGAGTTTGCGGCCACGCCAAGCAGTCGAGCAGCTTCCCGCTGGCCGGGACGCCACAGCGGCAACTGAAACCCAGCCTCGTATTCGCGCAGATCCTGGTTATCCAGCGCCCTATCGGACTGCAAGGCGAGAAATATCGATGTCGGACCGGACAACCAGGTGCGGGCCCGCTGGTTGAACGCCGCAGCCTCGTCTGATCGCGCGGCCAACTCAATAAAGCCCGGGAAATTAACGACTGTTGTTTCAATGACTTCGGGCCACCTCAATGCCGAACTCGCCGGCAGCGGCTCATGCAGATGGCCGCCCAGTTCACGGGTTGCGATAGCATTAGGCTCGGCAGCCAGAGAAATCGAAACACAGAGCGAGCAGAGCAACGCGGCTAGCGTTTTGCCGACAGTGCAATCGCGCCCTCGCGATGGCAGCATTGGCAGCCGTTTTTGAGTAGCCAGTTTCATATTGAACACGCTCGAGTAATGTCTTGACGAGACTTTGCACTCTACCTACTTCTACGCCTATCCTACATACGTGATAACTGCTAGGAATCAATGAGTTGCCCAACGATCATTCGACGTTTGAGGGACGGCTGGTCCCCACGCTGATTGCCGTCTTCGCCATTATTGCGCTGCTCGTCGTCGTCGATGTCATCGCCGACATCGATGAAGGCACCAATGCGGCCCACGTGGCCGTGGAGGCTGGCATCGGACTGTTCGCCCTCATCGGTGTTGTCACGCTGATCTGGCGAGTTATCGGCGAGGCAAGAAGCGCCCGTCGCCGCGCAGCCGAGCTTTCCGACGACCTGGCAAGTACCCGGCAGGCCGCTCAGGACTGGAGAAGCGAAGCGCAGGGATTGCTGCAAGGTCTCAGCGCCCAAATCGACGCCCAGTTCTCAAAATGGAATCTGACCTCGGCTGAGAAAGACGTAGCCCTGCTGCTGCTTAAAGGCTTCAGCCACCGGGACGTTGCCCGGCTGCGCAACGTCAACGAGACCACCGCTCGCCAGCAGGCGCGATCCATTTACAAGAAAGCAGGGCTGTCCGGGCGGCATGATCTGGCTGGATTTTTTCTAGAAGATCTCATGCTGCCCCCGAGCTAAAAATCCAATTGAAATCCCAGCCAGGCAGCGCGCGGCATCGCCGGCGATAAGAATCTGCTGTCGGCAAAGCCGTCTCCAAGCACTTCGCCAGGCTCGCCGAACAGACCAAAGGTTACGTAATTCTCGTTGAGTACATTGTCGATATCTAAAAATATTCGAACACGCTCATTGACGCGATAGTCCCCTCGCAAATTGATGACAGCATAGTCGCCAATCTTCGCTAGATCGTTACCTTCATCGCCGCGCATGTGAAAGTCGCTCCCCACCAGGATATCTCCACCGACCGTAATCTTGTTGCCGATAGCAACGCGGAGGCCGCCTTTCAGTAACTGCCTGGGAATCAGCGGCAGCTGATCGCCGGGCTCGACAAAGACTTGTCCGTCGATAGCAGCAGGATTATTTGCGCTCGGGAAACTCAAGCTTTCACGAAACGATGCATCCAGAAAAGTATAACTGGCAAACCACGTCAGACCGTCGCCGTGCTGCCCATCGATGTTGAGTTCGATACCGTCCCTTTGCGTTTTTCCCACGTTATCGAAAAAGCCTTCATTGGTTAAAGCGCCGGCGCTTATGAATAGGATGTCGTTCTGATTTGTCGTGCGAAAGAACCCTGCATGCCAGCGCCCATTTTCCGATTCACCGCGGATTCCGACTTCGAATGTCTCGGCGACGACTTGCTCAAGCGGTGGATCGGCCAAAAATGCGTTGGGCAGCCGACAAGGATCGTCCGGATCTGCGCAAGTCAGCTCAACCGGGGACGGAACCCTGTTTGATTCACTATAGCTCGTATAGAAAACGAGTTTGCTGGTCAGGCGTGCCGTAAGGCTAATGGCGGGATTGAAGCGATCGAAGCTGTGGTCTCCATTCAACGCTGTGCCAAGCTGATCCCGCAGAACGATGTCGGTTTGGTTGTAGCGGCCAGAGAGCGTCAGGGCAACATCGTCTGACAACGTAAGTGTGCCTGATAGATAGAATCCCGCGGTCGCGGTATCAGCCTGCAACCGCGTGAAAGAATCGCCAACGAAGACCCCGCCCGGTATCGCGAGCCGCGAAGCGTCCAGCGTACCAAGTTCAGTGCTCGCATCGAAGGCAATTTCACTTGCGTCGTAGGCAAGGCCCACCACCAGAGCGTTTTCCCGCTCACCCCGCCCTCCGGTCCAGGCGGCCTGGAACCCGAATCCCATGCCATCCTGCAAAGTACTGGAACGATTCACGGCAGCACCTTCGAGCGCGTCGCTCGCCGGCACAGGGTTGCCACTTGGATCAAAGACGAGAGTTTCCGCACCGTCTTCTTCTATACAAACGAACCCCGGGTCATCTTCACATTCTTCGAAATCCGAATCGTCGCCATTCAACGTGATGATGTCACTGTTGCGAACATACAGGTTTCCAGTCAGCCCAAGCGTATCGGAAATTTCATGCTCGGCAATGATATTGAAAAGCTGCAACTTGTTCTGGGTTTGGTCCGGCCGCGTAAATATTGCTTGCCGATCGATCTCGAGCAATTCGACAGGCGCGGCGCCGTTGCCGACTAAATCAGTATCGGCAAGCGTCAAATTAAGATCGATGCTGGTAGCTGCGGATTGCCAACCCAGATTGCCAAACACCTGTATCGATTCAGTCGGCGAGTAATCGCGCCAACCGTCTTCTTCCAAATAGGCACCGGTCAAGAAGTAGCTGAATCGATCGTTAGTACCCCCCCCCGTTTCGGCCTGCACGCCGACGCGGCCAAACGAACCCCCAAATAGCTCGGCGCGTGTACCTGGGCTTGAAAAACCAGTCTTGGTCTCAACCGAAATCGCGCCGCCGAGTGCGTTCAGGCCAAACAGGGGATTGGATCCGGGTATCAGATATACGCGCTCGATCGCGGACTCCGGAATCACGGCCCAATTAACTGTGTCGCCGAAAGGCTCGTTGATTCGAACACCATCCTGGTAGACAGCAATGCCTTGCGGCAGGCCCAGCAGCGGCGATCCGACGAAGCCGCGATATTGAACGTCCGGCTGGAGCGGATTGCTTTGTGCCTCGTTGACGAAAACGCTCGCCAAATTTCGTTTCATAAAATCTGCGAGATCCAAAGCGCGCGTCTCGCGAATGACTGCGGCCGTGGCCAATTGAACATTGGACGCGATTTGATCGGCGTCGATTCCAGCAGCAAGAGGCGTTTGTCCAACAACTTCGATAACTTCGGTGGCCTCTTGTGCGTACGACGAAACGCTAAGCAAGAACGATATAGTGAGGCCGAGCTGTCGCCGCTGCATCGAAAACAACCCTTCATCTAATCGGCGGCAGACAATCATCAAGAAACCGGCCGACTAAAGCAACCGATGACGTGAGCATTGGATGTGATTACATTCATCAACGGGCTTGACTTGTTCGCTTGTGTCGTCGATAAACAATGGGTCTGCAGATGCACTCTAAAACTCCAGCGAACCAATTCTCGAGCGAATTATGACCCAAAAAGCACTGGAGACCGTGAGCGTCTTTGTTGACGTACAGAACATTTACTACACATGTCGACAAGCCTATCAGCGAAACTTTGACTACAACCGCTTCTTCGCAGACATAACGCTTGAAAGAACCCTTGTTACTGCATTCGCATACGCAACCGACCGAGGCGATGCCCGGCAAGAGCAGTTTCAGAATATATTGCGTGGCATAGGTTTCACCGTGCGACTGAAGCCGATGCTGACGCGCCTGGACGGCACCACAAAGGCAGATTGGGATGTCGGCATCGCACTTGACGTCTTCGAAGCGGCCGAAAACTGCGACACCATTGTCTTGGCGTCCGGCGACGGTGATTTCGACGTATTGCTGCGGCGAATAAGGCAGCGTTTTTCGACGAAGTCCGAGGTATTTGGCGTGCCAGCGCTCACTTCTCAATCACTGATTCGCGAAGCCGACAAATTTGTACCGATAGATAAGCACCTGTTGCTCAGTTAGTTCTTAGACATAACTTTCCCCGATAAGCGCCAAGGGTCGGACGACTCTGTTATGATGCGGCCCCGCACTTGATGCGGAGACTCGTTCCGCATGCCTCTCGCCGGCCTAAACGGCTCGCAAATTCTAATAGCAAGACCCAGCAGACTCTTATGATCGCTACAGCCAATTTGTCGATTCAGTTCGGCGCTAAACCTCTATTTGAAAACGTTTCAGTCTCTTTCAGCAACGGCAACCGCTATGGCCTGATCGGTGCAAACGGTTCCGGCAAGTCCACGCTGATGAAGATTCTGTCAAGTGAACTCGAGCCTTCCGCAGGCAACGTCTCAACGGACCCAAATGAGCGCATTGGCGTGCTGCGCCAGGACCAATTTGCGTACGAAGAATTTCGAGTGCTCGACACAGTGATGATGGGACATCAAAAACTGTGGGAGTTGATGCAAGAACGTGACCGCCTGTATGCGCTGCCGGAACTCAATGACGAAGAAGGCATGCTTGCCGCAGATATCGAAGCGGAGTTTGCCGAACTCGACGGCTACTCGGCGGAATCCAGCGCGAGCGAACTATTGGAGGGCATCGGCATTCCTACCGATCAGCATGACGGCCCCATGAGCGCGATAGCGCCCGGCTGGAAGCTCAGAGTTCTGTTAGCACAGGCGCTATTCTCAAACCCAGACATTCTGTTGCTCGACGAGCCTACGAACAACCTCGATATCAATACGATTCGGTGGCTGGAAGAATACCTGTGCGCCAGCAATGCCACGATGGTAATCATCTCGCATGATCGGCACTTTCTAAACAGCGTTTGCACACACATGGCAATTTTGGACTATGGCGAGTTGCGCGTTTTTCCTGGCAACTACGATGAGTACATGATCGCTGCCACACAAAAGATCGAACGCATGCAGGCGAACAACGCGAAGAAAAAGGCAAAGATGTCCGAGCTGCAGGCCTTTGTCAGCCGCTTTTCTGCCAATGCTTCCAAGGCCAGGCAGGCGACATCCCGAGCCAGACAGCTTGAAAAAATTGAACTGGAGGATATCAAGCCCTCGAGCAGAGTCAGCCCCTTTATTCGATTCGATCAAGACAAACCGCTGCGCAGAGTAGCTGTTGAAGCCACGGGCATCTCCAAGGGATTCGACAAGCGTCCGCTTTTTCAGGACCTTAACCTCACGATTGAGGCAGGCGCACGCGTTGCCATCATCGGCCAAAGCGGCATTGGCAAGACCACGCTGGCCCGCAGCCTATTACAAGAACTCGAGCTCGACGCGGGCACCGTTAAGTGGGCTGAAAATGCTCAGATCGGATATTTCGCTCAAGATCATTCGGCGGACTTTGAGCAGGATATGACACTGTTTGAATGGATAACGCAGTGGCAACCACCGGGCTCCGACGAACAACTGCTCCGGGCAACCCTGGGCAGGATGCTGTTTTCGCGAGACGAAAGTGAAAAATCCGTGCGGGTCGTCTCTGGCGGCGAAGAAGGCCGACTCTTATTTGGCAAGCTCGCTCTGCAAAAGCCAAACATTCTCGTAATGGATGAGCCGACCAATCACTTGGATATGGAAACGATCGAGGCACTCAACCTCGCACTTGAAAACTATCCAGGTACGCTAATTTTCATAAGTCACGACCGGGAGTTCGTTGCTTCGCTTGCAACGCGCATCATCGAGCTGACGCCAAATGGCGTTATAGATTTCTCCGGCAGTTACGATGAGTACCTTCGCGCTCAGGCAAGCGATGAAAAATCACGTGTTGCTTGAACGGACTTTGTTGTATCGCAATATCCGATGAGACTAAAGCCCCAACGCTAACAGCAACGTGTCGTTGTACATGATCAGGCGGCCGAAAATGATGACGCCGAACCACATCGTGATCGAGATACCAGCGACGACCTTTGCGGAAGGCATGATGCTGTCATCGGGTCCGGCTGCAACAGCCGCCTTTGCGATGCCAGTAAAGTAGTAAGCGAGCAGATTCAGGCCAGCAATCACAACAAGAATCATCTTGATCTGCAAGGCCAGATTGCCTAAGTAATCCATCGGCCCGCCGATTGGGTTTCCGGCAATGAAGATGAACCCTGTTACGGCATTGATTACAAAGCCGGCAACGCCCCATGGCACTAGACGTTCAAGACTCGATATTGGAATACCTTTACCCAGGCCCAAGATCCGCGCGTCAAGCAGACCAACCGTCCCAATCAATAAGGCCATACCGAAGAAGTGGAATATCTCGCAAACTGGCCAAACCCAATCGTTGTCATTAACGACATTTCCGAGGTTCAGACCAATCAAAAATTCAGACAAGGCTTCCATGGTCGATTACTCCTCAAATCCCAAACCAAGCCTCGATGAAGTACGGGTATGCCGTCATACGCCCTACGATAATGGCGCTGCACCAAAATATCAGTGACAGCACGGCGAGCCTGCGGCCTATCTGCGGCACTACGTTATGGTTGGCGTCCAAGCTGGCGTCGCCAAAGACCCGATTGCGAATCAAGCGAAGTACTATGACAGCGCATGCGATCAGGCCCAGCTTCACAAAGAACAAGACATTCCCGAGCATGCCGCTCGCATTAGCAGCGAACAACGCGATGCCTGACAGCGCGTTGATCCAGAAGCCGATGTACATAAGGGGAAACAGCTTGATCAGTGGCCGCAGGGGCATATCGGAAGAAACACCCAGCAAACGCAACGCAACTACGATGTTCACTCCAACCACGATAGACAGGCCAATGGCATGCAGCGAGAGCATCAGCGTATAACCGAATAGGGAAGGAGACTCGCGAACAAACGTCGCAAACGCGCTGCTTTGAATCTGCTCAATAAGTTCCATAGTAGTTTGGCCATGCTAGAGCCGCGCTACGCACTGCGTACATACGTGATTCCCGCGATCCGCTTTGCCTCAGCCAATCAACAGGTTGCGGTTCTGCAGCTCGGAATTCAACTGCTTTGTAAGTAGTTTCCGCCACGTCAAATACGCGGAGATCTCTAATAGAATTCCAAGCAATTGAGCACATACGGCAATTGTTTGTGAGTCAGCATACTCAAGATAACCATGAGATTCCGGGCACCACGATTTTCGATGGCGAAATGGCCATGCGTGGCTACCAGCTGAATAAGATGTGTTACTCCTTCAACGAGGCGGAAAACCGAGATGCATTTTTGGCTGATGAAGATGCCTATTGCGAAAGATTCGGCCTTGACGAAGAGCAGCGGGACGCCATTCGTAACCGCAACGTACTGAGCCTGATAAAAGCAGGCGGTAACGTTTATTACCTGGCAAAGTTTGCCGGCATTTTTGGCTTGAATGTGCAAGACATCGGCGCACAACAAACCGGGATGACCGTCGACGAATTTAAAACGAAGCTCGAATCCGCGGGAGACTGACACGATGGCTACAATTCTCGGCGGCATCTGCACTTCGCACATCCCCGCAATAGGCGCTGCCATTGCACGTGGCGCACAAGACGATGACTACTGGAAACCGTTCTTCGATGGTTACCCGCCTGCTCGTGACTGGCTTCGTTCCGTCCAGCCTGATATCGCAGTTGTCATATATAACGATCACGGACTGAACTTCTTTCTCGATGCAATACCGACTTTTGCTATTGGCGCCGCACACCAATATCACAACGCGGACGAGGGCTGGGGGCTGCCGACACTCGATCCGTATCCCGGCGACCCCGCATTCTCATGGCACATTATAAATTCGGTCGTCGAAGACGAGTTCGACGTAACCATGTGCCAAGAAATGCGCGTCGATCACGCGTTTACAGTTCCGTTATCTCTGATGTGGCCAGATCGATCAGAAATGCATATCAAGACGATACCGATCGAGATAAACACCGTGCAGCATCCGCTACCCTCGCCGAAACGCTGTTATGCATTTGGCCAAGCAATCGGGCGCGCGCTCGCTGCCTATCCAAAAGACCTGAAAGTAGTGCTGCTCGCGACCGGCGGATTGTCTCATCAGCTCGACGGCAAGCGTGCCGGCTTCATCAACAAGGAATTTGATCTCCGGTGCATGACAGAAATCGTCGACAGCCCGGAGGCATTGGCCGCATTGTCAACGCACGAGTTGGTCGAGCTTGCCGGCACGCAGGGTGTAGAGCTGATGATGTGGCTGACGATGCGCGGCGCGCTCGGCAGCCAGGTAAGACAAGTACACAGCCACTATCACATACCTGTTTCTAATACTGCCGCCGGCTTACTCCTGCTGGAGAACGCGGCTTAATGGGCAGGCTTGGGCAACAAAGCATCATCTAACGCATTGGCTCTTAGATACGCCGCACGTGTATTTAGTCTAGCCCAATACGCCGCAAACGCAGGGCGCGCTTCCATTGATTTGAACTGCAAACCCCAACCGATCTGCGAGCCGCAATAAACGTCGGCAGCGGTAAACGAATCTCCAGCGATATAACGCTGCGATGTCAACAACTGCTCCACGACATCCATCACAGCCGTGAAGTTACCGTAGCCCATCATCATCTCTTTGTCCGGCGGCACTTCGAGCCCCAAAGAGCGATTTATCACCGCAGATTCGACTGGACCCGCAAAATAGAATAGCCAACGATAATATGCTGCCCGCTCGGCAACAGGTGGCGCGAGCCCCACTTCAAAATATGTATCGGCAAGGTAAGCGCAAATTGCAGCGCATTCCGTAATCGTCTTTCCACCGTGAACAATAGCCGGCACTTTCCCCATCGGATTAATCGCCAGATACTCGGCGCTCTTCATGGCCGGACCATACTCCACAACTTCGGTTTGATATTCCGCGCCAATTTCTTCCAGCATCCAGCGCACGATTCGCCCGCGGGACATAGGGTTTGTGTAAAACATCAGTTCAGTTGCCACTGCTCTTTGCCTCGCTCATGTTTCGGTCCGAGTGTCTTTCTAACGGTCGATAATACAGGTGCCCACGGCGAATGGCATCGTTGAGCATCTGAGCAATGTATGCGCCCGTCTTGCACTCGCATGCGCTGCGTGTCGCTTAGAACTTACAAATGCAGTAGTCTCTTAACAACTTGGCTGGGGACTAACAGTGAATCGCAGCATTACGCTAATCTTGTTGATGGGGTCTCCAGTACTCAATGCCACTGCGGCACTCTCAAACCACGATGCTCCCGCAATAGTCGGGCACTACCACCTCAATGTTTCCAGCATTGCAGAACACCAGCGGTTTTGGGTGGACACACTCGGCGGCGTAGCCATCAAATTCGGCCCCGATCAGATTGACGCGGTCGAGTTCCCGGATGCATATATCTTTCTGCATCAGCAAACGCCCAGCGGGCCAACTAGAGGCACCGCATTCGATCACATCGGTTTCGCAGTTCCCGATGTGCCGGCAATGACGGAAAAGGTCGTCGCCAATGGTTACGCACTCACCGTGGGCCGCGAGCCAGCGCCGGGAGAAACAGCCAGCCCGCCGACTGCCGGCAACTATGGCCGATTCTCCTACCTAGTCGGTCCAGACGGCGTAAAGGTCGAGCTGGTAACCAACGATACAGCAGGTGCACCTGCAATAACGCATCATCACGTGCATTTTGTGAACCGCGATTTCGTGGCAATGCAACAGTGGTACATGAAGGCGTTTAATGCCACCTTGCGCGAAGGCCAGACAGATTTCTTCATCGGGGCTGACCTGCCCGGTGTGGGCTATATGCTCAATTTTTTCAGCTGGCTGCCGGCACAAGATTTAGTCGGCACCAAAGGACGCGCCGTCGACCACATCGGTTTTGAAGTTCGCAACCTAGAGGTATTTTGTGAAGAACTCAAAACCAAAGGTATCGAGCTGACTACGCCCTATGCTTATGACGCAGCGCTTGGCATTGCCACCGCAATGATTACCGATCCTTATGGCACGCAGATCGAATTGACTGAAGGGCTGCGGCAATAGCTGCCGCAGTTAGTCAACTACTCGCCTGAGTTGATGTCGAATATCTCGGCGTTTTCGCTGGGTGGACGATAAATGCTCATGCCGTTTGCCCGTGGCGGCACAGGTTCACCGTTTGCAATGGCCTCGGCAACTTGGCGTTCGTAGGCACGCTCACCACTGAGTGAATGGCCGACAGCCCCGTTACCCTCATGGCATGAGTATTCGTACACCTGATAGTTAGGTTGCGTCGTAATCATGACGCGATAGGTAAACGGTGCGGTAAAAATGACTGGGTCTTCAATGGTGACCCGATATTCGATCATCTCCGGATCGACTCGCGTGTACCGCTCGGTCAGCTTGAGTTGATCGCTGTGCGGTGGCCCCGCGCCTACGCCGGTGCGGTTGTCCATAAATCCGGCGGATGTGACCACCAATGTGTCGCCTTCCCAATAGCCGCGTGCACTGCCCAAATACTGCGGAATTGCCCCATCGAGAGGGGGCGAATCGCTCAATTGAATGATGCGCGTATCGTGAATCATTTCGTATGTGATTGAGATCGCATCTGGGCTCTGCCCAATTACGATTCCATTACCATAAATGGATGGCAGCACCGAGCCGAATATGCCGCGTGAAATGCAGCGATCGTAAAGAGAGAAGTCGTCGAATGCATTAAATGGGCCGGCGCCGAAAGTACTGCCGCGGGGCTCCGCGGCACGTGCCTTTCCGAAGTCTGTGAGTTCCGGGATCTGACCATCCGCGGGCTCTACGACCAGAGACGAAAACCCAAACGTGCGAATGCCCCATTCGTTGCGCAAGAATGTCTCTTCATTCTCGGCCCGGTCACGTCCGCCTTGGTCGCGCCCCGCGCGCTGCTGAAATTCTTCTTCAGTCAGTGATTCGCGTAACTCGAGCCCCTTCGGCCGTGTGCGTGGAATACCGCGCATGTCGTCGACGCTCCATACGCCGGCAAGCGATGGGTGCCCCCAAGAAGTGCGGGGCGCTTCCCAACTAGGATCAGTGATTGATGCAATGGTTGTCTCGGCAGGAACAGAACGTATTGCCGATGGCTCTGAGGAGGGACCTGCGCCAATTTGCGCCAGCGCAGACGATGCCAGAAAAGTGGTTGCCCATGCCGCACTTCGCCGCATTGAAATTCTGTCCATTGTCGCCCCCCGGTCACTGGCCTTTTACATCATTGATCGACGGAGCATAGGTCATTGAGCCGCCGAAGACCATAAATTGGGCTCGCCCATGGACCATTCCGGGCAGGAGAGCCTAAAGATCCCCGAAATACCGAGATTTTCCAGTCGCTACCAGCGGAGCGGTTTGCCACTGTGCGCTGTATCCAAATCTATGCAAAAGGAATTGCCATGAAGAACAAAGGAGTAATGTTCAGCATGATCGCGAGCAGCGTGCTGTTCGCGGCTATAGGGCTCGCCCTGGTTGTTGCCAGGCAACCCGCGGGCGCATCGACTGCGATCTTTAGTTCACCGGCAGATCTTTGGCTGAACGCCTCGAAATCGCCCCATCCAGGCGCACAGACTGGCCCGAGCGATATCGCTAGAATTAATGCCGTTTTTGCAAGCCTTGCAGCCCAAACAGCACACTATGGCAGGTTCTGGCGCAGTGATAGGGAACAGCAGGTCCAGCAAACTAAAGATGCATTGCAACTGGAAAACCAGGCGCGAGAAACGTTGCTGCAAACGCTTGGAAATCGAGCCCGGGAATATGCGAGTCTCTGGCCGCTGTTTCGTCCGTTGCAGCATCGCTTTCCAAAATTCAGCAGTGCGCAACAAATTAAGATTGACCAGCTCGAACGGCAATTTACGCTCGAAAACCAATCGGCAACTACAAGCCCGTCGTTCGGATCTCTGGTCGAGCAAATCTCGGCGACTCTGGGCAGCAACGTCGCAATGGAATATGCAATCCGCACATCGCCGCTCGCCATCCAACTGCGCAATGCGCTCAACGCAAATAGTGAACAAGAGTTTCGCGCGGTCTATATGGTGCTCAATGCACTAAGCAGCAGCGAGATTTCACAATCAGAATACATCGACTCAAGGCAGGAGCTCCGAGCGCTGCTAGGGGCACAGCGGTACACGGATCTTTGGTCGTCGCGTGATCCTCGTTTCGCGGCAATGCAGAAGATTGCAGACCGCTACGAGTTGACCGATACAAGTTTGAAGAGCGCGTATGCTTTGCTCAACGACGGGCAAGACAACCTGCTTATAGCCACGACGCGATATCAAAGCGACCCCGAAATTCGCGCTTCCCGAATTCGCGAGCTATACGACAGACAACGCCAGCGACTCCTCGAACTCGTCGGATCGAAGGCCGGCGATGCCTTGCTGCATGCATTCTCACAACCGCCCTCATAGTCTCGATGCGGTGTCGCGACAATGTGGATAGCCTCAGCGACCGCATCGGTTTCAAGTTTGCTGATGGTATGTAGTAGGATCTTCGCCCACACCTTGACGCATCGATAATCAGCGCAAGCACACACTTTTGGGAGTAATTTCTATGTCCTCACGTGTTGGATTCGTGGGCCTGGGCGTAATGGGACAACCCATGGCCGGGCATATTGCAGCAGCAGGGCACGAGATCGCTGTTTTCGATATAGACAGTAAGCGAGTGAGCGAGCTAACGCACAAGCATCCCAATGCATCGGCGGCGGCATCGCCGCGCGAAGTAGCCGAGTTTGCAGAAGTCGTTTTCACAATGCTGCCTTCGGGTAAGTACGTTCAATCTGTCGCGCTTGACGAACAAGGCTTGTTGGCCGGCTTCAGTGGCGGCGAACTCGTCGTTGATACGTCTTCGTGTGAGCCTCAACTGACGCTGGAGACGGCCAAAGCGCTGGCAAGCAAAGGTGTTGCCATGGTCGACTCGCCAACTTCCGGTGCAGAAATGGGCGCGAAATCTGCTTCGCTCGTGTTCATGGTCGGCGGCGCCGAGGCAGATGTGGCGCGCTGTGTGCCGCTTCTGAACCTGATTGGCAAGCAGGTATTTCATCTCGGCCCCCTCGGCTCCGGGCACATGATGAAGTCGATCAATAATCTTGTCACGGCAATGACTTTCCTGGCCACGGCAGAGGGATTAGCGCTCGGTACAAAGCTCGGTTTGGACCCTAATGTGATGACGGATGTGATGAACGTCTGTACGGGCATGTCTTGGATTACTCAAACGCATATCAAACAGCGCATTACAAACCGCGCATTTGACGATGCCTTCAAGCTGGAACTCATGGTTAAAGATATGAGGATCGCTTTGGAGCTGGCGCAGGAGCAAGGCATCGACTTGCCATTTAGTCACAACGCACAAGCATATTGGCAAGCTGCCGAAGCCATGGCAGAACCGCATGCAAGTGTCAGCGAACTGGTTCGCTGGGTGGAGCAAACCGCTGGCGTAGAAATCAGCGCCTGAAGGCGCCTACGCGTCAAGATTATTGTGCGGAGATGGATTGCGTCAGACTGGCGTAAACGCGATCGAGGAAATTAGCCGGGTCCCCCTGCTCACCGTCCCACCGCCGCGTGGGCCGCGCTGCGACAACCTGCTCGAGTGTCGCTCCGTCCTCTATGAGATCTCGCACACGGTCTCTAATCTGGCTGAGCATTGAAGTGTAGTCGGCGAGTTCTACGTAGTCGGTGACCGGGCCATGCCCTGGCACGACAACTGTATCCGTGTTGATTTGATTCAACACAGAACGACAAAAATCGATCATTCCTTCGAAGCTGCCGCCGCTATCGAAATCGATGAACGGATAACCATTGTTGTTAAACACATCTCCCATATGGACGGCGTTGTGCGCTCGAAAAACAACCGCAGCATCACCGGATGTATGAGCCGGCCCATAATGCAGAAGATCGATTCGCTCGCCGTTAAACTCAAAACTCATTTGATCCTTAAACGTGATCGTCGGCAATGCGGCTGCCGGATAAGCTGGCTGCTCCCAAAGCTGATTGACGAGATTGATCTGATTATCTTGGGTAAGGCGATCCCGTGAATTTTCCTGGGCCACTATCCAGGTACCCTCCGGACCTAGTATGAGATTCCCGTCGGCGTGATCGAAGTGCCAATGCGTGTTTAGCGTGAAATCGATGTTACCGCCGCCCAGCTCGCTGATCTTATCTTTGTACTTGGGCGCCATCTGCGGAAACTGACTGTCGACCATCAGTACGCCGCTTGCGCCGATACTGACCACAATGTTGCCGCCAACCCCGAACAATACGTGCAACCCATCGGAGATTCGCTGCGACGTGATGGGCGTTTCGCGCATCTGCTCGACCAAATTATCCAACTGCGCACGTACCGGCGCCGTTGCAATCAGCAAGAACAGGCTTAGTGAACCAACACGATAACTTGGGCCAACGCGCATCATGATAATTCTCCGTTTAGACACCCAGGAGCCGATATTTCGATCAGGGGCGATCAGGGGCGATCAGGGGACCATGCTTGTATAAGAACGATTCAAAAACTGACCTGGATCGCCTTTCGCCTCGTCCCACTCCGCAGTTATCTGCGCTGCGGCCACTTGTTCAAGCGTTGCCCCGCTCGAAATGAGCGCCGACATGCGATCACGAATCTCGCTGAGCATGGCCACATAATCGACCAAACCTTGATAGTTCGACACTGGACCATGGCCTGGCACCACGATTGCGGTTCTGGGGATCTCTTTAATGACAGCGGAGCAGAATTCAATCACTCCAGCCAATGTTCCGCCGGAATCCGCATCGATAAACGGATAGCCTGAGTTATTGAACACGTCGCCCAAATGCACGATGTTACTGCCGCGAAAAATCACGGCTGAGTCGCCCATTGTATGGGCTGGACCAAAATGCATCAGATCGATCTGCTCACCGTTGAAATGGAAGCTCATTTCGCCGCCATAAGTAATGACCGGCCAAGCAGCTGAATCGAATCGAGGCTGCTGAACTTCCTGACTGACGAGATTAATGACATTGTCCTGCATCAACATGCGACGGGAAGCATCATGCGCGATGAGGCGCACGCCGTCCGGACCCAGCGTCTTGTTGCCGTCGGCATGGTCAAAGTGCCAATGCGTATTTACAGTGAAATCGATGTCGTCGCCACCGAGGTCGGCAATCGCGCGACGAATTTTCGGTATCAGCTCAGGCATTTGGTCGTCGACCATAAACACGCCGTCAGCGCCGATTGATACCAAGATATTTCCAGCAATGACGCCTTCACCGAGACCAAACAGGACATGCATACCTTCGCCCAGGGGCTGCGTTTCAATTCGCGCGTTCGAAAAATCTTGCGCGCCCGCTGTGCCCGCCATGCCTAAAATTGCGCAAAAGATGCCGAGTTTTCTAAAATCCACTAAGGCAGTCCTCATCATGTTTGATAAATAACCCTGTGCCTGTTTCGCAACAGCACAGATACGCCAGCTAAGCGACCTTTTCAGGTAAGTGAGAAGTCGATGATCGAATAATGGCTTCGGTAACAGCAGCACCGTGAATCATTTCGCTGGTGGGTATCAAATACGGCTCAACGCCGCTGACCGCATCTGCAAATGCCTCCAGCGCTGCTCGAGTAACATCGAGCGGCTCAGCCTCCCAGGTCTTTGCAGGCCCTTTTATCGGCTTGAACACGCAGTTGCCGAACAGTCGCGTACGGCGCTCTTCTGAAGGCGCTCCCGCCACATGGGTCATACCTTCAAGGCGAACAAATCCTTTTGATCCGTAAACCTGGAAGCTGAACCCACCGCCAGTCGCCGTCATCGTGCCCAGATACCCGGACATCCCTTCTTTCATGCGAAACAGAATTGATGTCGTGTCATCGGCATTGATTTCGACGGCGCGCCGGAAACTCTGACAGTAGACCTCGTCAACGGGTCCACATAGATCGATCATGCCATCTACGGCGTGCACGCCCATTGGCGTAAGCCCGCCACAAGGTGTTTCTTCTTTATTCGCCCGCCAGGCATCCGCTTTGAGCATTAGTGCATTGGGAAATGTCATTGTCGCTTCGCAATGCAAAATGATGCCGAGCTCGCCGGACTCGATCATGTTGCGCAGCTTCGTCATCTCGGGATGCCAGCGCCGGTTGTATCCGAGCCCTAACGTCACGCCAGCCGCGTCCACGGCCGCAACGGCTTCTTCAGCGTCTGCTTTAGTTAACGCAAATGGCTTTTCGCAAAATACGTGCTTGCCTTGCCCGGCAGCCGCGACGACCTGTTCGACGTGCTTTGAATGAGGCGTTGCGAGAACAACGGCATCGACATTCGGGTCAGAAATCAGATCTTCAAACGAAGCATGCAATGTGAAGTTTTGATCGGCAGCGAACTGCTTAACCTCGTCACTGTTGGTGCGGGTCGTACCAGCAACGAATTTAATTTTCTCACTGCCGTCTGCCACGGCTTCCACGAGCGTTTTACCCCACCAACCGAGGCCGACGATTCCTGCTTTAATCACGACATATCTCCCCTATTCGAGACCGCTGGCGCGAGCCTGGTCACGAGCGATAACAGCCCAATCGAGATCCCCTTCGCCGTGCGCAATGGCGCCGAGCAAGCGATCACGATAAACATTGCAGCTCGGCAATGGCACATTTGCCGCCTGTCCGGCCGCCAGCATCAGATTGGCATCTTTCAAGCCGAGCTTCACTGTGAAGCCAACCTGATCGTACGCTTCTGTAGAAATGATTCCACCGTAAGCTTTATAAGACGGGGCCGAGAACAAGCCTTCAGTCAACACTTGGTTGAATACGACTGGGTCGACACCAAACTTGCGTGTCAGTGCGAAGCCCTCGCCCATGGCTTCGATGGCGCAGCCGAGCACCATGTTGTTTGCCAGTTTAACTGCGGCGGCACCGGCCGGGTTTGTGCCCGCATTAAATACGGCACGACCCACAACCTCCCATATTGGCGCTAGAGATGCGACGGCCTCCGGCGGCCCTGCCGGAACCAGCCCAAGCTGTCCTGCGGCGGCGGCATCCGGCCGGCCCAACACCGGACAGCCCACCAATACCTGGCCAGCTGCTTTGTGCATCGCCTCAATCTCGGTAATGGCGGTGACGCTGTGGGTTCCCATCGGGACATGGATTGCACCCTTCGGCAGGTTGTCGATAAGGCCGGACTCCGCAACAAACTTAAGCGCCACATCGTCAGCCAGCATCGTAAATACGACATCGCGACCCGCAGCGGCCGCACCGATGCTTTCAGCAACCTTAGCGCCTGCCTTCTCCAGCGCATCCGCTTTCGAACGTGTGCGGTTGTAAACGACGAGATCGTGCCCGCCGCCGAGAATGCGCGTGGCAATAGCCTCGCCCATCCGACCAAGCCCAATAAACCCAACTTTCATCTAATCGCTCCCAAATTCTTGTTATTAACAATGGCTCTGCTAGTCGAGCAACTGGCTTTTCACCCAGTTCAATTCCATTTCCACGTAATCAACGATGTCACCGGTTTTCAAATGATCCGGCAATACATCCCACGTGTAAGTCTCAATTTCCAAATGCGGCGAAAGTTTGTTTGCTCTGTGAAAGCGCAATGCGTCTTCAATGGCGAAACGAGTAGTTTTGAACTCGCCCAAGTCTTCCAGGAACACCGGCACATGGAAATGGATTCTCCATTCGCGTGGACCTTTTGGATCCTTCGCAAAGGCGGCGAATGCATCTTCGAGATTCAGGAAACGCGAAATCCGGCCGTCTTTCTGCTCGACCGTTTGCGTCAAATAGACGGTATCGGCGAAGCGCTGCAAAGCATCAACTTCTTTTTGGGTGACATTCGGCACCCGTACCGCAGCCGCTTCTTGAAGCTTGAACACTGGCACGCCTGCGTCAGCCAGAGCATGCAGCGAGGCGCTGATATCCTCAAACTCGACCGCCTGATGGCAAATGTCATAGACCATACCGAGATGATCGCGCAATGCATCCTGGGCGTCGCCTGTAGATAAGCCGGTTGCCTGCGACAAAGCCAGTACCGACTTATCGGCATACAAGTGCTCGTCGAAATAGCGCAGCGCTTCTTCAGTGGTTTCCAAGAAGCAATAGGGTTCCGGCTCTAAGGCTAAACGCACCTTGTTGCCAGTCTTGTCTTTGAGTTTGACCAGATGGGCCACCACCCGAATGACCTGTCTTGTGAAAGCATCAACGACATCCGGCCCGGTGACATTGGGCTTGAAACCGAGCGGTGGGCTTTGAATAGTGGGATCGATACCCGGCGCGGCAACTTCCGCAAGGATATCAGCAACCTGCATCGTATATACAGCGCGTTCATCGGTGCGCCAATCAGGCTCATACACCCGCTCTTTGACCAGAGTATTCTTGAATGCACCGTACGGAAACGCATTGACCGTATAGAGGTACATGTCGTTTTCGACCAAAAATTGTTTGAGCTTCTCTCGCTCCGATGGGTCGCCGGTCAGCGTTTGAGCAGAAGAAGCCGCAATGCGCAAAGATACGCCGAAAGCATTGTCGGGCGAGACCCGCTGCTTCACTTGTGGCACATAAGTCGTCAGGCTGTTCCACATCTCGGGCCAGGTGTCCCCAGGATGAACAAGCGTCGAATAACTCAAGTGACCTAGGCCGTTGCCTAAATCCATATATGCCTCCTAAAGGGTTGTAGGTCAATGGGATGTGCAATATTGTATCCGGCTTCCGACCACTTTTCCGGGGAAATATAAAAAAATGCTAGGGGCAACAGCGAATACCATCTTACCGACTACCATCACAGGGTCGCTGCCGCGACCGAGCTGGTACACCGAAAACCTTGGACAACGCAGCTTTTTGGCCGCGATGGTCGAAACCCGCTTTCGCGAGCAGTATGAAGATGCTCTGGCGGTATATCTGACACAGCAGGACGTGGCGGGTCTGGACATTTTCAGCGATGGCGATGTGCGATTTACCCAGGATATTGGCGGGCAAAGCTGGACGAGCTATCCGCCGTTTCATATGGAAGGCTTCGACGGAACTCCAAGACGCGCGCCGGCCGGCGGCGGCGGTATCGCCTTTCCGCGTGGCCACATTCTCCATGACTACATCGAAGCGCGGATGATGCCCACCATTGTCGGGCCAATCGGCCGAGGCAACCTGCAATATGCCGAGATGTGGAAGGCGGCCCAGCGTATGACGCACAAGCCAGTCAAATTCGGCACGGTAACGCCTGAGCTGGTGGCCTTCGCAGTTCAAGACAACTACTACAAAGACATTCGCGAGCGCATTTGGGCTATCAGCGATGCGTTCAATGAAGAACTGCACGCGCTGGCCGATGCCGGCTGCCCGGTCATCCAAATGGAAGAACCACAAGTGCATCTTCTGGCTGCGCGCGGCGTGGTCGACGATGTCATCAACCCGGAATATATGCTCAAAGTGTTCAACAACACAGTACGTGGGCTCCGGGATAAGACTGAAGTCTGGTGCCACACCTGTTGGGGTAATCCATCGCAGCAACGCATGTTTGCCGAGATACAGACCTACAAACCTGCTTTAGAAATTCTCAACAGAGTCGATGCCGACGTCATCACGTTCGAATCCGTAAGCTCCGGCGGTATGGATCTTGCCGCCATCGGAGAACACATCACGGACATGAAGATTACGATCGGTGTCATCGACCATCACTCGTTGCAGGTAGAGCGCGCTGATGCCGTAGCCGATCATATCCGCACGGCATTGAAGCACATCCCGGCCGAACGCCTCGCCATCTCATCGGACTGCGGCATGGGCCGGGAGGGTATGAGCCGGAGGCATGCGTTCTACAAGATTGGCGCACTGGTTCAGGGCACTAACATTGTCCGCAAGGAGCTAGGCGCGCCTGAAGCGGTGTGCTTATTGGCCGATCCTCGCTATACGTTGACCATGTAAGTGTTCTGCGCTTCGACGTGGTGGCCGTGAGTTTATGCATGAGGCGTGCTGCCCAATTAGGCAGCACGCCTTTCAGGCATCGCGGTTCCGCCGCCAGAGCCCTCCGCCTCTTCAGCGCTCTGGCGGTACTGCTGACGACGACAACGCAGGCGCTTACAGGGGTTGCTCACGCCCAGACTACACTGGGATATGACCCCGCAGCGGACCCTTTCACGCTCATTCAGGAAGCGCGCACTGCGGCCAATTTAAGTGGCAAGCACATTTTGGTGATAGCAGGCGGAGAGTGGTGCATCTGGTGCCACTATTTGAATGCGTTTCTGGAAGATCACTCCGATCTAAATGCGGCTTTCAAAAACACTTTCGTTGTTGTTAAAGCCTACATTGGCGACGCAACAGACAATGATGCGTTCTTTGCAACTTTGCCAGAAGCTGCTGGCTATCCGCATTTCTGGGTTTTGAATGCTGCTGGCGAAGTGCTGAGATCGCAGAACACTTTGCCTTTGGAAGATGGTGATAAGAGCTACAGTTCCGCTGCATTCGCGACATTTATCGATGAGTGGAACTAAACACCCGAGCCAGCACTAGAGCAACTGGACTAAACAGTACTTACGGCGTCGGAACCCGGCCGGTTGCTCGCATCCATTGCCACCGAAACTCCGCCGCATCGTGTTCGACGGCCGCGTAGTCAGCCAGATAGCGCGCCGCAAAACCATCAACGCCCCAGTCTCGATACTGCATCACGTGAAAGATCTCATGTGCCCAAAGCGTGACATTGGCCGCGTCTTCAGCGCTCGCAAAAACAATAACCGAGTCCAGCGTAACCGCTGGTGAGTGGCCGATCTGAAACAGCAACTGCTGCATGGATACGACGCTATCGTCAATGTTCCAGCGAACCCGATCAAGCGTTTCGCCAGGCACATGGTCGGTCAATGCTTCGCGGATCGACCGGGGAATCTCGTGCACACCGTATCCAATTGCGGCTTTATGTGCGCTCTCGATCCAGGCAGTCAGAATGGGCGCCAACGCACTGCGTGCAGCGACATTGACCGCATCAAGGCTTGGGCTCGGAGTCAGCACTTCTTTGCTTTGAACAATCGACTCCACGCCCGACTGAGCACTCGTGCACTCGGCAAAAACCAAGCTAAAGAAAAGCGTTAGATTGAGAACGAGGCGATAGAACATCGAAGAGCCCAGCCATGCTGAGCACCGCACAGCTTCAAATCGCATTCTGAACACAGCCGCGCTGCTGAACCGCTCACTAAATGGCGATGACAATCTTGCCGAAATGCCGTGCCCCGGCCATGTACTGATAGGCTTCAGGCGCAGCGTCGAATTCGAACACTTTATCGACGACAGGATGAATATCGTTGACGGCAATGGCCTTATTCAGCGATTCAAAGGCAGTGCGGTCTCCGACAAAAATTCCGCGCAGTGTCGCATTCTTTGTCATTAATCCGTGCGGCCCGAGATCGCCGCTCGGCGCGCTCAAGACACCAATCAACGCAATCTCTCCACGTTGGCCAATTGCACGATAACTGAGCGGCAACGTACCGGCACCGCCCAGCTCGACGATGTGATCGACGCCCTGTCCACCCGTCAAATCCAATACCGCCTGGGCCCAATCCGGCGTACTGCGGTAATTGATGCCAGCGTCTGCGCCAAGCTCCTTTGCGCGAGCGAGTTTCTCGTCGCTCGAGGAAGTCACGATTACTCGCGCGCCGGCCGCCTTTGCAATTTGCAGAGCAAATATAGACACGCCGCCGGTGCCTAAAGTCAAAACGGT
>JAHEEO010000185.1 GCA_024640665.1 Rhodospirillales bacterium
ACACGGTGCGAGGCATTGGATACATGCTCGACGCTGCGACCGAAGCCTGAACCAACATGCGACCGCTCTCACTCGCAACGCGCCTGACGGTTCTGTTTACGGTGGCCGCGGCGATCGTATTCCCGGTATTCGGCTGGGTCATCTCAGGCGAGATGGAGAACCACTTCGAAGAGGGCGACACGGCAGAACTCAAGGTCATTGCCGATGCCGTATACCAGGCGCTGGCCGGCGTTCGTTCCCCGTCCGATCTCGCGCCAGTGGAACGTAGGTTCGACGATATCCTGATCGGACATCACAGCGCTTCGCTGTATATCGCCCGTGACGACGGACGCTTAGTCTACGCGAGTGATCCGCACCCTGACCTGGCCGCGGTGAGTCATGCGACTACCGAGTCACTCGAACGCGACTCGATTCAACAACGCTCCCAGGGTGGCAACACCTATCGCGTGCTCGCACGACGAATGGGCGGCGACGAGGATGCATTGCCCGATGTGCATACCATCGTCGTCGCAACACCGATCGATTATCACCTGACGTTTCTTGCGGAGTTTAGGCGGACGCTCTGGCTTATGGTCGTCAGCGGCATCGTCATCGTGAGCGCAATGGGCTGGGTCGCCGTCAGGCAGGGCCATACCCCGTTGCGAGAGATCGTGAACCGGATGCGGCGCGTCTCCGCCAGCGAGGGTGCAGAGGAGATTCCGCCTGAAACCGTTCCCCGCGAGCTTGGCGATCTCGCCGTGTCGTTCAACGAGATGCTGCGCCGCGTGGACGAGTCGTTCAGACGCCTGACGAATTTCAATGCCGACATCGCCCACGAGCTGCGTACGCCGATCACCAATCTCATGACGCAGACTCAAGTTTCGCTCTCGCGCGCCCGCACTGTCGATGAGTACCAGGAGATCCTTTATTCAAACATGGAGGAATACGAGCGCATGGCTCAGATGGTCGGCGACATGCTGTTTCTGGCGCAGCAGGACAACGGCGCAAGCAAGCGGGAGTCGGCGGATGTCGATCTCGCCGCCGAGGTTCGCAGCCTCTTTGACTATTACGAAGGCTGGGCCGAAGAACTCGGTGTTGCTTTGAGCCTGGATGGAAAGGCGAACATCATCGGCGACAGGCTTTTGCTCCAGCGCGCGCTCAGCAACCTGCTCTCGAATGCAATCCGTCATACGCCGGCTGGCGGTTCCGTTCGGGTAACACTTCGGACTACCGGTGATGCGACCACAATCGTCGTAGAGAATCCCGGCACACCGATTCCAAGCGCAGACGTGCTGAAAATCTTCGATCGGTTTTTTCGAATTGATCCTTCGAGACAGCGCCGGGGAGAGGGGGCGGGGCTTGGGCTCGCCATCGTCAAGTCGATAGTAGATGTGCACGACGGTGCCATCGAAGCGACGTCCGACGACAGTGGTACTCGATTCCGCATCACGATCCCGGTGGCTATATAGGTCATCAAGTGACGAAAGGAGACAAACAATGAAACTCGATTCAGGCCGTTTGGCAATAGCACTCGGCGGAACCACTGCCATACTGTGGATTGTCTGTAGTGCACTTGTGGCTTTGTTTTCCGGCGCTATGATGACGATGTCCGGGCATATGCTGCATATGGACGCAACGGCATTCGCCTGGACCTTAACGTTACCTGGTTTTTTGGTCGGGTTGGTCTCATGGACAATTTGTGCCGCTTTCGCCGGTTGGCTAATCGGCTGGATCTACAACACCACAGGCGGGTCGAATGAGCGCGCATGATGGTTTGGCGCCTTAGCGGATCCACGGGGCAAAATGCAGCAGCTTTTTGACTGGCTCGAATCGACGGGACTCGCACGCACGGTCGGCGAATCCCTGTCGATCACTGCCTGGCTCAGCGCTACTCACCTGATCGGCTTTACGCTTGTGATGGGCGGGGGGCTGATCTGGAACCTGCGAGCTGCAGGGCTCGTCTTGAGCGGGGCTCCGGTTCAATCGGTCGCGAGACCCGCGCTGCGTCTTGTAGTTGTCGGTCTGCTGATTAGCTTACTGACCGGATTGGCTCTATTCGCACCGCGAGCTTCATATACAGCAACGAACGGCGTCTTCCAATTAAAGATGGCTCTACTGCTGCTCGCCGCGACTTATCAGCTGATGCTAAATGCGAGAGAGATCCCCAGACTGACATCTTCTGCGTTATGGCTGCGCACCAGCGGTTTAGTGGGGTTGGCCCTATGGCTATCGCTCGCCATCACGGCTTGCTGGTTCATCCTGTTCGAGTAGAACTTCGGAGAATTGGGTTGGTTCTTACGAGATACAGATATGCTTGAGCTGCTCGAGTGGCTAGAAGGCACAGGGTTTGCCAGCATTGCCCGGGAATCCCTTTACGGGTTCCAGATTCTCGTCGCCATTCACATCCTGGGACTGATCTTTTCGATTGGAATGTTGCTCTGGGTCGACCTGCGCATGCTAGGTGTATCGTTGTCGGATGAGCGGCTTTCAGAAGTCTATCGCGCACTGTCGAAATGGTTTTTTCTTGGCTTCAGCATGATGTTTTTGAGTGGCGCTGCACTATTCGCCGGCTTTGCGACTGCGGCATATGGGAACACCTATTTTCGTATCAAGATCGTGGTCATTGTACTCGCGGGTATCAATGCCGTCGTCTTTCACACGCTAGTCAAGCGAATGCCAGCACATATTGATGCGGGAGCCCCGCCCAAGCCCATTCGCTTGTCCGGCATGCTGTCGGTTCTGTTCTGGAGCATTGTGATTCTGTGTGGCCGACTAATGTCGTATTCACTGTTCTAGTGTAGACGCAGTAAGCATGGTTCCGGTCGCGATCGATGAAAAGATGATCACTGCCTTGGCTGCCAGGGAGCGAGCCTGACGCCGATAATTGGGAAGCTGAGGTTCTACCATTGAACGACACCCAATAACCGGATCGTCATCTATTCTGTGTGGCTAATCCTCGCTCCGTACCGGATCGGTCGAGGGTAACAAATATCCGTGTCTCGTCATGCTCATATCGGGAGAGTATTCGCAGGGCACGCAGTCCGGCAGAAAGAGCTCGGGTATTCGGCCGCTGACGGGATTTTTATATCCCCACCACATCGGCAAAATCTTGGGCCATGCCCAAGGCTCGCCCGTGCCACCACGAAAATGCTCCTGTAAAACGCCGAGTTCGTTAATTGGTACATCCGGCCTGTACTGCTGAACCAGTTCCGCACCGAAATAGCGCTTGGGGAAGGCAGGTCTTGTGCGTGGTGCCGGGCGTTGAGTCTCGGCACCTGGATCATTCTTTAGCAAAGCCCAACCGCTTTTCCAGTCCGGCATTTCGAAATAGGGCTCATCCAGGGATAGATTCCATAGCCGCCAGATACCGTCTTCCAAGATCAGATGATCGTCCGGATACATGGCGCCAAACAGGGTGCTCGAGCTTGTTTTTGAAGTATTGGGATGAAACAGATAAGTACGCAGCCGCACCGAACGGCCATCGGGCGCAACAATGATTACAGGCTGGATACGCCAATGGAACGCAATTGCAGACTTTTTGGCAGTGAGACTGACTGGGTCCCCGTATTCCAGGAACAGTGCTTTTGAGATGCGGGGGAAGCCCGTGTAGTAGCCGGCAAAGGGAATCTGCTTTGTGCCTTCTTTGCCGAAAATCTCAGACAGCCAGTCCCACTGAGAATCATCGGCATAGAAGCCATAGGCAGTGGAGACGTGCTCGGCACCGTCATAGGCTTTCGCCATCATGAGTTTGCGTTTGGCGTCCTGCAGTCGTGCGGCTGTAATCGCTGCTTCATGCCTGGCCTCCGGCGCTGGTATTGCACCGGTGAGTGGTTGCGTCGCAACCAGCTTCATACCCGAGGGCGCCGCCACTGGTTCACCGGTGACTGGATGGGCGGAGACAAATGCCGGAATGATGCGATCCTGATCGCCAGTATCGGCAATAGGCAACGGCTGATCCGGCGCCAACTCGCCGGACAGTGTTTCGATAATGCGGCTCTTTCCCCAGCCCTGACGATAGTCTGACCGGAACAATGGGAACACGCGCATCTCGCGCACTTTCCAGAGCCCATCTTCTTTAACGAAGCGGTTGTCGAATACCGAGACTTCCCAGTAAGCCTCGCCGTGTTCAACATTACCCAGAATCCCCATTTCGATTCCACGCACCCGCGCTTCGCTGCGGCCTGGTGCCAAGCTCACCACGGTGTCGAACTGCAAACGATCGTTCAGTACACCCTCGGTCAATCCGTCAGGGCCCATGCGTTCGTGGGCTTTTCGCACACCTTCAGTGCCACGGTAAATACCGTTCCCGCCAAATTCATAGACACCGTTTTCTGCAAACAGGTCCGTCACGTCGTCCCACATACGACGATTGATGTAATAGCCATAAGCCGCCTGCAGATTACGCACCAGGCTTTCATCGTTCATTACCGCGATGCGTGCTTCCAACGCTTCAAGCGAGGCTCTGGTAGGCGGTGCCTCACCTACTGGTTCAGGAATGGGAATGCCACTTTCATCAGGCGTGAAATGATAAGGAAGAATGCTGAGATCACGCCCTTTCCAGTTGTTCCAGCCTGTTTCGTAAGACCCGGCGTATTGCGGGTAGAAGTTGTATACATTGATTTTCCACTTACCGTCTTCGCGAATGTATTCGTTTTCGAACACGCCACCCTGGATGCTGGCGTTTCCCTCGCTGTCACTCAGAAACGAAAAGCCGTACCAACGACCCTTGGCCGACTCACCATCGACTGACAGATTCACAACTGGATGATCAATGATTTGGGTATTTACTTCACCCCGCCGAAGCCCTTGTTGTCCGCTGCCCTCATTCGAAACCAGGTACTCCGCAATCTCCTTGCGCCCCTTCAGCGATATCTCGTCAAAAATAAAGGTGGCGTTATCGGCATATAGGTCCGCCATTTCGTTCCACAAACCGAACTGTGAGTAATGTGCATAGGTTCGTTGCAGGTTCTTTACGGCACGGATCGACTCCGCTCGATCGACATCCCGGGCCAACTCATCAAGCGTGGGCTGCTGAGAATCTGCGACCGTCGGCAAAACGAAGCTCGACGTAAATGCCAAACAAAAGACAAGAATCTTTGCAATGTAGGACATGCAGTTGCTCCTATACGAACGCAATTTTTTAGCGTCTCGGTGTCCTGCGTAAATTGGAAAAATACTGAGGGAAGTTCGATAACAAGATTCGGCCAACTTGTGATTCCGAGAACTTTAACCCAGCAAAGTGTTTACTCAGCTAACGCTTCCTCCAATACTGAGTAATCGATAAATTGCGCCAGCTCTTCGCGCGAACGCGGCTCACGCTCGGAAATGCGTGCCACCCACTGCTCTTCGGTCACCAGTACATCGAGCATATCCGGGATAATCTGAATGGGAAAATCCATTTCCGGCCAGCTTGCTTCGATTTGCTCACTGGAATACGTAGTGTATTCGCTCACGAGCGACTTGTAGGGCTCGGGGTTGTCATTCAATGCTTCCGTGGCATTGGCGACGGCACGTACGAACTCTACGATGGAGCGCCGTTTTTCAGGGTTAGCAAGATCGCTGGCCCGAGCGTGCAAGTTGAACACTTCGCGATACACGCTGCGATCTTGCAGCACAATGGCGTCGTCGCCTAATTGGTGAATGGCATCTTCCGGTGTCGGTTCCCAGATTGAGATGACATCGACTTCGCCATTGGCCAACGCCTCAGCCATCATCTCCATTCCGAGTTTGGCATTGGCTGCACGTGGAAACGACACCAGTTCGACGTCGTCCTGGGTCATGCCGACTGTTCGCAACATCGCTTCAAGATAATAACCGGCCGAAGTGTTGAGCGGCGTCATGATTCGCTTACCTCTGAGATCTTCGAGTTGCTCGATACCAGCCGAGCGGCGGCCCACCAGGCGATAGAAACTCTCGGTTACCGTCATGATAATGCGCAGATCGGGGTTCGTGACTGATTCGCGCAAGAGCTGGGTTTCGGCATTAGTGGCGAGATCGGCTTCCCCGGCGGTGATACGGGTAATCCCCCCTTCGCCCACTTGCATCTCCACCGGATAGAATTCGTGTGCGGCCACCAGCACCGGGGAGAGTTCAATCCAATAACTACCGGAGACGCTAATTGGGGCAAGTTCGAATTCAGCTGCTGCTATGGGCTGCGACGTTGCTGGTACCTGCGTTTCTTCGCCTGACCCACAGCCTTGAATACAGAAAGCCGTAAGGGCCACGAGACCGAGACGGGAAAATCTAAAAGACGTTCGGT
>JAHEEO010000186.1 GCA_024640665.1 Rhodospirillales bacterium
TACTTAAAGTAAAACAGCAATGCCGAGACCAATCATGAGCGAATTCCAATCCATGACATCCATCGATGGCCTAATTCAACCGACGGCCACCGCAGCCGTGCCAGTTATGGATAGAGGATTTCTGTATGGCGATTCCATCTACGAAGTATTTCGCACTTATGATGGCGTGCCGCTGTTTTATGAGGAGCATTGGAAGAGATTTGAAAATTCCGCCGATCTTATTCATCTTCGTTTGCAGTATTCGATGGAAGATATCGGAGCGGAAGTAAAGCGTACGGTAAAGGCGAGCGGCGCAGTTGAGGCTAAACGCGATGTTTATGTGCGGTACGTTGTTACGCGTGGCGAAGGCGCATTGGGATTGCTTCCCGATGCGAAAGCGAATCAGCGTCTAATCGTAATTGTCATGGCCGTTCCAGAATGGGATCAGGTGTTTTATTTCAGCGGCGTAAGTCTTGCGATTTCTCGCACACGCCGCAATGAGCCGCATACGCTCGACCCAAATATTAAGGGCGGCAATTACCTAAATAACGTGATGGGTGTCATTGAGGCGCGTGAACAAGGGGCGGACGACAGTCTAATGCTGGACTCGGCTGATTTGATTACTGAGGCTTCAAACAGCAACGTGTTTTTTGTTCGTAACAACGAAGTGCTGACGCCTTCACAGGTTTCGGCCAACTTGAAAGGCATCACCAAAGAGTCCGTGCGACAGATCTGCGCGGCCGGCGGCATACCCTATCGCGAAGCAGAGCTGACGCTGGATGATTTGCTCGCGGCGGACGAGTGCTTTATTACCAGCGCGACGCGCGAGATCATGCCCGTGCGCAAAGTGCTGCTGGGAGACGGTCGTAGTCGTGATTTCCCGGCCGGCGGGGGGCCGCAGACGCGCACTATGGCAGGCCTCTACAAGCAGTTTGTCCGCGACTATGTAGAAAATCATCAACACTATTCAATGTACTGATGGCATTGCGTTAGAATACGCTCCGCAATTCTGTTTGCGACCAGTTATCGAGCGCCCGTAGTTCAGCTGGATAGAACGCCGGCCTACGAAGCCGGAGGTCGGGAGTTCGAATCTCTCCGGGCGCGCCAATTAAAGCAAGGGCTTGCCGATTTCGGTCAGCCTTTTTTTTTGCGCGGCGCAGCCGCCGTCTGGATAACGCCAGATGACCAGCGCCAATGCCTATCAGCCGCTCCGGCAAGACAATTAATCGGTTTTATAGGATATTACTATCGAATCTTTCCATGGATTAGATGCGGCGCATGCGGTTTAATGTGCGGTAACAGTAATTAGTTAGCCCAAAGGAAGATTCCAATGCGGAAACGAACGATGCCTTTACTCGCTGCTATAGCGGTAGCCATGTCACCGCTGGTGACATCGAGCCCTGCTTTCGCTCAGGGTGAGCCGAAGTCGAAACAATTCTGGTGGCCCGAACAGCTGAACCTCAATCCTCTTCGCCAGCACGCAGCGGAGTCGAATCCCTTGGGCGAGGATTTCAACTACGCTGACGAGTTCGCCAGTCTCGACCTGAACACGCTCAAGCGCGAAATCGAGACGGTAATGACGACGTCGCAGGACTGGTGGCCGGCAGACTACGGGCACTATGGGCCGTTCTTCATTCGAATGGCTTGGCACAGTGCTGGTACGTACCGTGTGGCAGACGGCCGTGGCGGCGCCGGCGGCGGTCAACAGCGGTTCGAGCCGCTCAACAGCTGGCCTGACAATGCGAATTTAGACAAGGCGCGGCGGTTGCTGTGGCCGATTAAGCAAAAATACGGCCGGCAGATTTCGTGGGCCGATCTGATGGTGCTTACGGGTAATGTCGCGCTGGAATCCATGGGGTTCGAGACTTTTGGCTTTGCCGGCGGTCGCGAGGACGACTGGGAGCCCGACATGGTCTACTGGGGACCTGAGAGCGAGTTTCTTGCCGATGAGCGCTACAGTGGCGACAGAAATTTGGAGCGGCCCCTTGCCGCGGTTCAAATGGGTCTGATTTACGTGAATCCAGAGGGTCCAAACGGTAACGCGGATCCGCTGGCAGCAGCGCAGGACATTCGCGAGACGTTTGGCCGCATGGCGATGAACGACGAAGAAACAGTTGCACTCATCGCCGGCGGGCACACTTTCGGTAAAGCCCATGGTGCGGCAGCTCCGGCTGATTGCGTAGGTCCCGAGCCGGCCGCTGCAGACATCGAAGACCAAGGCTTCGGCTGGAACAACAGCTGCGGCACCGGCAACGCCGGCGACACGATTACCAGCGGCCTGGAAGGCGCATGGACGGTGAATCCTACTGCCTGGACACACAACTACCTGCAGAACCTGTACAACTGGGAGTGGGTCCAGACGAAGAGCCCCGCAGGCGCAACCCAGTGGATTCCTGCCGGAGGCGCCGCGGCAAATCTGGTGCCTGATGCGCATGATCCGTCGCAACGGCACGCGCCTATCATGTTTACCACCGATCTGGCGCTGAAGGTCGACCCTGCGTATCGAGCCATTACCTCGCGTTGGCTAGATAACCCGCAGGAGTTTGAACTCGCCTTCGCCAAGGCCTGGTTCAAGCTGACTCACCGGGACATGGGGCCGCGTGCGCGTTATGTCGGCGCGGATGTGCCTGACGAAGTATTGTTGTGGCAGGATCCCGTTCCTGCAGTTGATCATCCATTGATTAACGCAAGAGATATCGCTGCGTTGAAGTCTGAGGTTCTCGCATCGGGGTTGACCATTCCAGCATTGGTGCAGACGGCTTGGGCGTCGGCTTCGACTTTCCGCGGCACGGACATGCGCGGTGGGGCAAACGGGGCTCGAATTCGCCTCGCTCCGCAGAAGGATTGGGCAGTCAACAATTCGGCCGAGATGGCGAATGTGCTGCGAACGCTGGAAGGCATTCAGGAAGACTTCAATAGTTCACGGTCGCGTGGTAAGAAAGTATCGCTGGCCGATTTGATCGTTCTGGCCGGAGCTGCAGCCATTGAGCAAGCGGCGGAGAACGCCGGGCACAATGTGGAAGTTGCCTTCACTCCCGGACGCACGGATGCTTCGCAGGCGCAGACCGATGTGAACTCTTTTGCCGTGCTCGAGCCGACCGCCGACGGGTTTCGTAACTACTTCAGCAATGACAACCCTAGATCGCCGGCGGAAATGCTAATCGATCGGGCGAACATGCTGACGCTAAATGTTCCTGAAATGACCGCACTGGTCGGCGGCATGCGGGCCCTCGATGCTAATGCCGGAGAATCTGAGCACGGCGTGTTCACCGACCGGCCCGGCACGCTGAGCAATGATTTCTTCGTGAATTTGCTCGATATGTCAGTGCAGTGGACGCAATCATCGACCGAGGGCGTATACGAGGGCCGTGACCGTGGGACCGGCGAACTAAAATGGACAGCGACACCTGTTGACCTAATTTTCGGTTCGAATTCGGAACTGCGAGCTATAGCAGAAGTGTATGCAGCTGACGATGCACAAGATGAGTTTGTGCGTGACTTTGTTGCTGCCTGGACTAAGGTGATGACGCTCGACCGGTTCGACGTACTTTAATCCTGCCGTCTCGGCCCCGAAATGAGCGTGAAGCGCTCTCGGGAACAAGGTAAATTCGAACGGCGGCGTTGGTTACGCCGCCGTTCTGACCTTGGGGCCGCTCGCCCTTGAAGCGTCCGGCAGTTTGAGGCTCGGCGCGGGCTCGATTTATTCAGAGGGTCTCTAATAGGGGCCTTTTTCGCTTAGTTGCGCCGCTTATCATCCGCTTTCTCGGCGCCGATGATGCTGGACAACTGTCGAATTCATCACGCTTTGTCCCGGTGAAGCGGCTTAACCTGTGAGGGGTTAAGGGACTTAGCATACTTTCGCATGCCTTCGAATTCGTCTGACACGAAGCTATCTCGTACGATTGCCAGCACTGTTACGCTGCAACTGGCCAAGATACACACGTCTGACTACTTCTATACCCCGATAGAAGAGCGGTTCGAGCGGATTACGCGAATTGCCAGAAGCGCGCTGCGCACGCCAGTTGCTGCAATTAGCATCCTGAAGCCGGATAGCCAGTGGTTTAAGTCCATTTCTGGCTGGTCGGTAGGCCAGTTGCCGACCGATAAGAGTCTATGTACATGGACGATCGAGTCCAACCAGCTCACTATCGTGCCGGACACGTTGGCTGATGAGCGCTTCACAAGTCATCCGCTGGTAGTAGCGGCACCCAAATTTCGGTTTTATGCCGGCCATCCGCTTAAAGACAGCATGGGCGTTACGATCGGAACGTTTTGTGTGATGGATATCAAGCCGCGCGCAGTGTCGGAACGTGAACAGCAACTCATTCGCGATTTGTCGATGCTGGCTCAGATGGAATTGGAGACAGATCGGTTGGCCGATGCCCAAAGGGAATTTGTCAGCAAGTTGAGTGTCGCCCGACGAGAAGCCATGGTCGATCCGCTAACACGCCTTTGGAATCGCCGCGGAACGACGATTTTTCTGCGCAACGCGATTCGGCGCGCTGACGATGAGTTAAAGCCGTTAGCGATCGGTATTGTGGATATCGATAATTTCAAGCGCATTAACGATCTTCATGGGCATCCCATTGGTGATGAAGCGCTTCGCAAGGCGGCACAAATTCTCACATCTACGCTGCGTCATGATGACATCGTTGGTAGATACGGTGGCGATGAGTTTTTGGTTCTATTGCCAAACACGAATGCTGCAGAATCGTCAGAAATCATGAATCGCGTTAGAGAGACCATGTTCGAAGAAGCTATTCGCACGCGTAACGGGCCCGTGCGGATGACGGCAAGCGTTGGTTGCATCGTGCGTGAGCCAGGCGAATCCGTGTCCGAAGACGAACTGGTCAGCGCCGCAGACGCAGAGCTGTCGATATCCAAATCGGCAGGCAGAAACCGCGTCCGGATCGCTTAGAAAACGCCGGGCGGACTTACGTCATTCGTTTTCGTGCGTAACGGACACCGAGACAGTTCCGTCCAAATCGACAGTTACGTTGAAGTTGATTGGTCTGCAGCATACTTGGCAGTCTTCGATATAAGCTTGCTGCGAGACTGAGCAGTCCAACAAAGCTTCGAATGACTCGCCGCAGTATGGGCACTCAACCCGTGAAACTTCGAGTTCTTGCATTCAACCAACCATTCAGCGGAGCTAACTCAACGCCATTTAACTTACGAATTCGGTTGCCCCCTCGTAGGGCGCTCAAAAGTCTCGTCGCTTTCGTAATGGCTGAAAGCTGGATGCCTGGCATCCATCGTAATCGATGGCGATTCCCGCCGATCGAGCCACGCGAGGATGGCTTTCCAACAGAGGATATCATCGCGAACCATATAGGCGGGGAGTTCGCATACGCCCATACCTAAACCTGCAGCCGTTACATAGTTTTGGCTATCGCGCAGGACCGAGATTATGGGTATCTCCAAACTGGTGAGGAACCGCATGAGCATCTTGAAGCTTCTGGTTTGTGCGTTGACGCGGTTTGCGATTATCGCAACTTTGCGCTCTCGGCGGTCCAGCTGGACATCGAGCAGTAGTTCGCCGATGAGTTGCGCGGCCGCATGAACATCGATTGATGACGGCGCAATGGGGATCAAAATACGGTCAGCGAAGTGCGTGTACGAGTAAAGGTTTTCTGCTGGAATCGCAGCCGGTAGATCGAATATCAAAGTCCGTGAATCTGCTGGAACATGCTGTGTAGATGCCAGAAAGCTTGCAGGCGCCTCATCCGCTGCGGGAATGCCGTGTATACGGGGGCGCGTTGGCGCTCGCTTATTTAGCCAGCGCAAACAAAAGCCCTGCGGGTCGCAATCAATTAACGTGGGCGGTGGACTACGCAGTGCGTAAATGCTCGCAAGGTTGGTTGCGATCGTAGTTTTACCGGAGCCGCCCTTTGGATTCAGAATAACGATCTTATTCAGATCATCTATGCCTTTCGGTCTCATCATCGGTGCGCCTCCCGGGGATTCCCATATTGGCGACGAATAACGAAAAACAGACGACAGCTGGAGCCTAGCTCAGAAACCAATAAAGCACAAGATGTAGTGCTAATCTAGAAAATACTAGCCAGTTTTATCAATATCTAGTTGCCAGTACTGTCTTGGCATGCAGGCTGAAGGCATCAGCCGTGCGGGGGAGGGCTAGCCCGAGACTGAGGCTAGTTTTCCTGTGTAGCTTTCAATTTTCAGCTCGATGGCGTGGTCCAAGTATGCTATCAGCGACTCACCGTCGGCAAAAAAGAGCAT
This sequence comes from Rhodospirillales bacterium, assembly GCA_024640665.1. Lineage (GTDB taxonomy): Bacteria > Pseudomonadota > Gammaproteobacteria > Steroidobacterales > Rariloculaceae > JAHEEO01. The sequence goes on from JAHEEO010000186.1 coordinate 6,223, forward strand.
TTCCTGAG
>JAHEEO010000187.1 GCA_024640665.1 Rhodospirillales bacterium
CAAGAATCCGGCCATCACTGGAAAATGCAGAAATGACATCGACTTCACCAGCCGCCAGCGCTGAGTACATTAGCGTGCTGTCCATCGAAACTTGGTCACTAAAGGGCAAAGTATACTGCTGCGTCAACGCGGCCCACTCTGGCCGGACGAAAAACTCATAGTCGCCGCCTATCGTCATTCGAGATGCAAACGGCGTTAGATCTGCAATGCTCTCGATGCCCAGTTGTCCAGCTCGCTCAGCGGACATCGCTAACGCATAGGCGTTTTCAAAACCGAGCGCTGCTGCGACTTCGATGTCGTGCTCATCGAGCAACCAGTCACGCACTTCTGTAAGCATCGCGTCGCGGCCTGGATTGTCATTTCTCTGCATGTAGTTCGCCCAGATAGTGCCCGTGTAATCGACATATGCGTCGATACTTCCGGCGGCCAGCGCATTAAAAGCGACTGCTGAACCCAGGCTGTCCCGCGACTCCACATTAAAACCAGCACGCGCCAGAGTGCGTGATAACAGATTGCCCAAAATATACTGTTCCGTGAACGTCTTGGTGCCGACTACTGCTGTTGGGCCACTCGGACCGAGCAGCGCATAGTTCGCCAGAGGCAATCCAACTATCACTGCTACCAGCAAAGCCGACACTCCCAGCGCCAATTTTCGGCGTTGCGATATCGCGATCTCGACACGACGAATCGACCAGTCAAGTGCCAGCGCCAGCGATGCCGCAGCGACACACCCGACGAGCACAGCCGCGTAATTCTGCGTTTGCAGGCCGGAGAAAATGTAGTTTCCCAAACTGGTCGCGCCGACCGGCGTCGACAGTGTCGCCATTCCAACGACCCAAACTGCCGCTGTTCTGATTCCGGCAATGATCACCGGCAAAGCCAGCGGCAGTTGAACTTTCGCCAACAACTGCCAATGGGTCATTCCAAGCGCTCGGCCCGCTTCAATCAGACTCGGATCCACTTGTGCGATGCCGGTGACGGTATTGCGCAGAACCGGCAGCACGCTATAGAGCACAAGCGCCAGCAGCGCCGGCAAAAAACCGATGCGCCCCAGCAACGGCACCATGAGCGCAAGCAGAGCGAGACCCGGGATCGTCTGTATCGCGCTGGCAACTGCCAATACGGGCTCCCGCAGACGCGGTTGTTGCCAAACCATCAAGGCTAGCGGAATGCTCAAGCCTATGCCCATGGAAAGTGCGGTGACGGTGAGCAATACATGCTGGCCAAGATACTCTGGCAATAGCCGCAATTGCTCTGCAAGGACGCTGTTCATTGGCTGCGACCCATCGCCATGACGCGCGCTGCCTGGCGCTTGGGCATCTCCAGCAATGCCCGTACATATTCGTTTTGAGACGAATTCACGAGCTGCTCCGGCGTACCGGTCTCAATCAAGTATCCGGCGCGCATTACGGCGATGTTGTCGGCCATAAGAAGCGCCTCAGTAACGTCATGGGTAACCAAGACAATGGTCAGGCCAAGCGAACGCTTTAGCGCGATGATTTCGCGCTGCAATTCATCTCTGCTAATAGGGTCCAGCGCAGCAAAAGGCTCGTCCATCAACAGCAATTCCGGCCCCGCCGCCAGCGCCCTGGCCACTCCAACACGCTGTTGCTGCCCTCCGGACAGCTCGTGAGGGTAGCGCTGGGAAAATTCCTGAGGTGCCAAGCCGGTCAATGCTAAGAGTTCCTCGACACGAGCCTTGGTCTTTGTCTCAGGCCACTCCAGCAGTTCGGGTACCACCGCGATGTTCTTGGCAACGCTCAAGTGCGGAAACAACCCGATACCCTGGAATACGTAACCAATCTGGCGCCGCAGCTCGACAGGTTTCGAATCAAGGATGTTCCTGCCATTGAAGAAGATGTCCCCGGATGTAACTTCGATTAGCCGGTTGATCATTTTCAGTGTTGTAGTCTTACCGCAACCCGACTCGCCCAACAACACAAGCAGCGAACCGCGCTCTACGGATAAACTAAGCTCATCAACGACCGGATTAGCCGAGTTCGCAAAAACTTTTGAGACTTTATCGAGGACAATCATCCAGAAACCATCATGGATACGCAGACGAAAGTAAAGCTGGCACGAAACGAATTTCCAGTAGCCGGAAAGGGCACCTATCTAAATACAGCCAGTTTAGGCACCATTTCTAAAACGTATGCGCAAGTGCTCAAGGCCTGCATTCAGATAGACCTTGAAAACGGCCGCGCGGTACTGGAGCGCTACGAACGCGCGGCAGCGGCGGCTGCGCGCCTATGCGCTGAGCTGGCTCGCCTGGTGAACGCCAAACCGGAGCAACTTCTGCTCACCAATAGCACTGGTGATGGATTGCGCGCCGTCATTGAGAGCTTTAGCTGGCATCCCGGTGACGAAATAATTACAACCAACGCCGAACATTCTGCTTGTCTCGACCCGCTGAACTCGGCTGCAAAACGCAACGGACTCCGCATCCAGTTCGCGCGTCTACCAGAAGAACCTGAGCAATCGCTCGAGTGGCTCACCAATCAAATTACAAATAGAACAAAACTCATTGCTGTATCGGCCGTGGATTACAAGTCCGGCAGAAGACTGCCGGTCGAAGCAATCGCCTCTATCGCTCGCAAGCGCAATGTAAAAACCCTAATAGACGCCGCACAGTGTTTGGGCGGTGCCCCGCTCAACCTTGGCGACTCCAGTATCGACTTTTGCGCGATGCCACTTCAGAAATGGCTTTGCGGCCCGCAAGGGCTCGGCGTTCTGTATAGCGCTAGCTCCAAACATGCACTGTTACGTGATCGCGTTCCATACGACTGGTGCACGCTGGAGGCAACTGCCGCGCACCTGGAATGGCTCACCAACAACTTGGACTGGGCGTGGATTCTCGAGCGCACGTCCATGCTCGCCAATTATGCGCACGGCCTCATACAGAATTTGCCTAATTGGAACACGCCAAACTCGCGAGCTGAGTCCGGCATTGTCACACTGAAGTCAACTGCAGAAATCTGCGCGCAAGGCGCTACTGCTCTAACAGAATCGGGATTCACATTTAGGTATCTCCCCGAAGACCGCTACGTGCGGATTTCAACCGCATTCTTTAACTCCGAAGATGACATCGACAATCTATTTAGTGTGTTAACGGGCGCCAGTTAGACAAATTCTAATAATTTATGCATGCTTGCGTGCTCAATGTCTTCACCAATGCCCACACTGCTTGGTTCGCGCGACGCGGAATGGTTGGAAAACGAATACCTCCAAGCTCGCGCGAATTCCATCGAGCTCATCGAGACGCTCGAGCCCGAAGATTGCGTAATCCAGACAATACCCGAGGTAAGCCCCACGAAGTGGCACTTGGCCCACGTCACTTGGTTCTTCGAACGCTTTTGTTTAATGGAACACGATGATTCGTACCGGCCATTCAATGAAGACTATCTTTTTCTGTTCAACTCCTACTATCACAGCGTCGGCAAAATGCACTTGCGCTCGGCGCGCGGCCTGCTAAGTCGCCCGTTACTTAGCGAGGTATTGGCGTACCGCAATCATGTTGACTCGGCGATGCGGGCTTTCATCGACCAGCATCACGCCGACCCGGCAGTCAGCTTTAAAGTTGTGCTTGGAGTCCATCACGAACAGCAACATCAAGAACTATTGCTTACAGACATAAAGCATGTGTTCTTCTCAAACCCGCTCGCTCCGCAGTTTCAAACCCAATCGCCGAACTACAAGCCGGTTGAAGTAGCCCATGAATTTATCGATCACAGCGGTGGAGAAGCCGAAGTCGGCGCGCAAGAAACCGGCTTCTGCTTTGACAATGAAACACCACGGCACCGCGTTTTGCTCAATGATTACGCGCTGGGTAATCGGCTTGTAACAAACGCCGAGTATCGTGAGTTTATGGGTGCGGGTGGGTATCGAGATTCACAACTTTGGCTCGCCGACGGGTGGGCTCACATTAATGAGCAGAATTGGAATCGGCCGATGTACTGGTCCGAAGAAACGGATCGCGAGTTCACGCTGCATGGCTGGCAGCCCATTGAACCGACGAATCCTGTAACGCACATAAGCTTGTATGAAGCCGATGCGTTTGCCCGGTGGGCCGGAGCTCGCCTGCCGAGTGAACAAGAATGGGAAACTGCTGCAGCGGGGGTGACTGTAACCGGCAACACACTCGACCAGAGACGATTCCACCCCAGCGCTCCGCAAAGTTCCAGCAGGCATGGTTTGCTGCAACTCTGGGGTGACGTTTGGGAGTGGACGGCATCCCCATACGCGCCCTATCCACGATTCAAAACACTCGCCGGATCGCTCGGCGAATACAACGGCAAATTCATGGCAAATCAAACCGTCGTTCGCGGCGGTTCCTGCGCATCCTGGGCATCGCACCTGCGAGCAAGCTATCGCAGTTTCTTTTATCCGCATGACCGTTGGCAGTTTCTAGGACTGCGCATGGCAAAGGACGTTCCATGAGTTTACTCGCCGAAAAGACCGCAAATGTAGCTACTGCAGATGGCATGTTGCGGGAGGAAATAGGCGAAATCATTGCTGGCTTGAGCGCGTCTCCGAAACGCATTGAACCCAAGTACTTCTATGATCAAAACGGATCGGAGCTGTTTGACCGAATCTGCACGCTGCCAGAGTACTACCCGACGCGAACTGAGCGTTCGATCATGAGAGATAACATGGACGAGATCACACGGCTCGTCGGTCCGCGAGCCGCACTAATCGAGTTTGGCGCAGGATCAAACATCAAGGCACGCCAATTGTTGCGCGGACTCGAAAGCCCTGTCGCTTACGTTCCCGTCGAAATCTCCGGAGAGTATCTACTCGAACAAGCAAACGACTTGAAAGCGGAATTTCCCTCGCTCAGCGTGAAACCCGTCGTTGCAGATTTCACGAAACCCTTCGATTTGCCTACTCATGAAGATGTTCCGGAGCGCAATCTGGTTTTCTTCCCAGGGTCCACGATCGGAAACTTTGAAGTCGATGAAGCTGAAAGCCTGCTGCGCGTGATGAAACACGAAGCCAGGATTGGCGGGGCGCTGCTGATCGGAGTCGATCTGGTAAAAGACATCGAGCGAGTGACCGCAGCATACAACGACCAGCAAGGCGTCACCGCCGCATTCAACTTGAACGTTCTGGATCACTTGAATGAAGGCATCGGCGCTAACTTTCGACGCAACCTGTTTCGGCATAAGGCCGTGTATGACAAAGAGCACAATCGAATAGAAATGCGTCTAATTGCCACTGCCGACCACTCGGTAGACCTACAGAAGAAAGCAATCGATTTCGCTGCCGGCGAACACATCGTCACGGAATACTCGCACAAGTACACAATTGATGGGTTTCGCAGCCTTGCCGAGCGCGCTGGTTGGACACCGCGGCATTGTTGGGTAGATGTGGACAATCTATTCAGCGTGCACTATCTAACCAGCGAGGCATAACAACACTGGTTTTAATGCCGGCAGCCAGCACCGACGGCTGAAACTAATTAGTCGGAAAACGGTCGATGTAATAGAATGTCCAGCAAGGCTTCATTGCCGCAGTTATCCAGGAGACTCCAATGCTGTCACGACGCGAATATATGGGACTGAGCGCATCATTAGCGGCACTTGCGCTAAAGCCGAGCTGGCTCAAAGCACAGCAGTCCGGCGCTGTCATCAAGCATGCGATTCCTTCTACCGGAGAAGAGCTGCCGATTGTGGGCTTGGGCAGCTCCGCGTCGTTTAGAGAGCTGGCAGACAATGGCGATAGCGATGCAATCCGCGAAGTTTTTCAAGCCCTGCTCGACAGCGGCGGCACGGTTTTTGATACGGCTCCAGGATATGGATCTTCTGAAGCGGTTGCTGGGCAAGTTGTGAATGCCATGAACGCTCGCGACAGAGTGTTTTGGGCAACCAAACTCAACGTAGCGGGATTCGGCGGCGGCGGTGCCGACCCGGATGCCGCGTGGGCACAAGTCGAAAACTCTTTCGAGTACTATGGCGCTGAACCAATCGACCTCATTCAAGTTCACAATATTGCGGATATGCCAACGCAGTTTGGCATACTCAAAGAGCTCAAAGCGGCAGGACGCGTTCGCTATATCGGCACGACTTCCACATTCGAACGCCAATACGCTGCGCTCGAGCAACACATGCGAAACGAGCCACTGGATTTCGTCGGCATCGACTACGCCGTCGACAACACCAATGCCGAAGAACGGCTTTTTCCCATTGCCGAAGACCGCGGAATCGC